>JAIESJ010000262.1 GCA_019746155.1 Burkholderiales bacterium | reverse complement strand
ACAACGATCTTTACAACCACGTCAACAACGTCGTTTATTACTCGTTTTTCGACACTGCGGTGAATGAGTACCTGATTCGCCAGGGCGTGCTCGACCCGCGCGACAGCCCGGTGGTGTGTCTGGTGGCCGAGACCGGCTGCCGGTACTTCAGCCCGATTTCCTTTCCCGATACCGTGCAGTGCGGATTGCGTGTGGCGCATCTTGGAGCCAGCAGCGTGCGCTTCGAGATCGGGGTGTTTCGCAACGATGAAACCCTTGCCGCGGCGCAGGGCCATTTCGTGCACGTCGCCTGTGACCGCGACACGCATCGACCGGTCCCGATGCCCGCCGCCATGCGTGCGGCACTCGAGACCCTGCGGCCGCCTCAGCCCGGCTGACGCATGGAATTCCACCTATTGCGGCAGGACGGACAGGCGCGCCGAGGGCGTCTGCAGCTCGCCCATGGCGAGGTCGAGACGCCGGCGTTCATGCCGGTCGGCACCTACGGCACGGTGAAGGCGATGAGTCCCGCGGAACTCGTCGAAACCGGTGCGCAGATCGTGCTCGGCAACACTTTTCACCTGTGGCTGCGGCCCGGGCTCGACGTCATCGCCGCGCACGGGGGGCTGCACCGCTTCATGGGCTGGAGCGGTCCCATCCTCACCGATTCCGGGGGCTTCCAGGTGTTCAGCCTGGGCGCGCTGCGCAGAATCACGGAGGAGGGTGTCAAGTTCCGGTCGCCGGTCAACGGCGATCCGTGTTTTCTTTCTCCCGAAGAGTCAATGCGTATCCAGCGCGTGCTCGATTCGGACATCGTGATGGTGTTCGACGAGTGCACGCCGTATCCGGCGACCCTGGAGCAGGCACGCGACTCGATGCGTCTCAGCTTGCGCTGGGCCGAGCGTTCCAGGCTGGCGCATCACGGCAACGCGAATGCCCTGTTCGGCATTGTCCAGGGCGGCATGTACGAAGCGCTGCGCGACGAGTCTCTGGCGGAACTCGTGCGCATCGGCTTCGATGGTTATGCGATCGGTGGGCTGTCGGTGGGCGAAACCAAGCGCGAGATGAAGCGTATTCTGGAGCATACCGCGCCACGGCTGCCTGCCGGCAAGCCGCGCTATCTGATGGGAGTCGGTACGCCGCCCGACATCGTCGAGGCGGTGGCCGCCGGCATCGACATGTTCGACTGCGTGCTGCCGACGCGCAACGCCCGCAACGGCTGGGTGTTCACGCGCCACGGCGTGATCAGGCTGAGAAACGCGCAATACCGCGATCAAGTGCGGCCGCTCGACGAGCGCTGCGCCTGCTATACCTGTCGCAATTTCACGCGCGCCTACCTGCATCATCTGCAACGCGTGAACGAAATTCTCGGCGCCCGGCTCAATACCCTGCATAACCTGCATTATTACCAGGAACTGATGCGCGACTTGCGACAGGCCATCACGGAGCGGCGGTTGGCGGATTATGTTGCCGAATTTAAGCAAGCACAGAAAGAATCGTGTTAAAATACAAAGCTTTTTAAGGGCTGTGCGCCCTGCCTGATTCATACCAACGGAGGAATATTCATGCTAATCAGTCCAGCGTGGGCGCAAGCCGCCGGTGGCGCCCAGGGGGGTGGCATCGAGAGCATGCTTTTGATCGTGCTGATGTTTGTGGTGCTTTATTTCCTGATGATCCGCCCGCAGATGAAGCGCGCCAAGGAGCACAAGGCGATGATCGACGCCCTGCAGAAAGGCGACGAAATAATCACGGCGGGCGGCATACTGGGGCGTATCAGCAAGCTGAACGAAAACTATGTGACGCTCGATATCGCAAACAATGTCGAAATCCAGGTGCAGCGCTCGGCGGTTCAGGCGCTGCTGCCCAAGGGCACCATCAAGAACATCGAGTGACGGGTAATAGGTGAGAGGGGTAATGGGTAGACTCCATTGCGACTGCCCTTTTCTCATTACACGTCACTCATACCACCCGTCACGCGCCAGCCAATGAATCGCTACCCGCTCTGGAAAAACATTTTTATTGCCGCCTCGCTGGTGGTGGGGTTCATCTATACCCTGCCCAATTTTTACGGCGAAGCGCCTGCGGTGCAGGTGTCGCCGCTCAAACACGGGCTCAAGGCCGATACCGCATTGATGGGCCGGGTCGAGGATGCGCTCAAGAAAGGCGATCTCGTACCCGACGGCATCTTCCTCGACCAGGCCAGCGTCAGGGCGCGCTTCCGCGACACCGATACCCAGATCAAGGCCAAGGACCTGCTGCAATCGCAGCTCGGCGAGGACTACGTGGTGGCGCTGAATCTGCTGTCCAACAGCCCGCGCTGGCTCACCGCGATCGGTGCGCTGCCGATGTATCTCGGGCTCGATCTGCGCGGCGGGGTGCATTTTCTGCTGCAGGTCGACATGAAGGCGGCGCTTGCCAAGAAAATCGACTCGCTCGCCGGCGACATTCGCACTGCGCTGCGCGACAAGCGCATCCAGTACGGCGGCGTGACCCGCGACGGCCAGAACATCGTCGTGCGCTTCCGCGATCGCGAAATGCGCGACAAGGGGCTCGCCGAGATCGGGAAGAACATGCCTGATCTCGAGTTCAAGACCCAGGACGAAGCCGGCGAGTACCGCATCACCGCGGCGCTCAGGCCCGAGGCGCAGAACCAGACCAAGAAGTTCGCGCTGGAGCAGAACATCACCACCCTGAGGAACCGCGTCAACGAGCTGGGCGTGGCCGAGCCCATCATCCAGCAGCAGGGCACGGAGCGCGTGGTGGTGCAGCTGCCCGGCGTGCAGGACACCGCCAAGGCCAAGGATATCCTCGGACGCACCGCGACGCTGGAAGTGCGCATGGTCGAGGCGCATGCCGGCGACCCTTCGGCGAAGAACTACGATCCCCAGAAAATCGAGCAGGCGATAAATGGCCAGGTCCCGTTTGGCACCGAACTCTTTTATGTGCAGCGCGAAGGCGGCAAAGAACCGCTGCTGCTGAGCAAGCAGATCGTCATCACCGGCGACCGTCTCACGGACGCGTCTCCGGGGTTCGATTCCCAGGACCACAGACCCATCGTCAGCGTCACGCTCGACGGCCAGGGCGCGCGCATTTTCCAGCAGGTCACGCGCGAAGCCGTCAAGCGCCGCATGGCAATCCTGCTCATCGACCGCGGCAAGCCCGAGGTGCTGACGGCGCCGGTCATCCAGTCCGAACTGGGCGCGCGCTTCCAGATCACCGGCTTCAGGAGCACCGAGGAAACCAAGGATCTGTCTCTTCTGCTGCGCGCCGGGGCGCTGGCGGCGCCGATGGACATCATCGAGGAGCGCACGGTAGGTCCCTCTCTCGGCGCCGAGAACATCCGTATCGGTTTCCATTCGACCTGGTACGGTTTTGCGGCGATCACCGTGTTCATGATCGCTTATTATCTGCTGTTCGGCGTATTCTCCGTCGTGGCGCTTGCCGCCAACGTGCTGTTCCTGGTCGCTCTGCTGTCGATGCTGCAGGCGACACTGACCCTGCCCGGCATGGCCGGCATCGCGCTGACGATAGGCATGGCGATCGACGCCAACGTGCTGATCAACGAGCGCATCCGGGAGGAGCTGAGGAACGGCAACACACCGCAGGCGGCGATCCACGCCGGCTACGACCGCGCGTGGGGCACGATTCTCGACTCCAACATCACGACACTGATTGCGGGACTGGCGCTGTTCGCTTTCGGTTCCGGCCCGGTCAAGGGTTTTGCGGTGGTGCTGTGCCTGGGCATCCTGACTTCGATTTACAGCGCGGTGGTGGTCTCACGCGGTATCGTCAATCTCTACTACGGCAGCCGCCGCCGGCTGGACAGCATCTCGATCGGCCAGGTGTGGCGGCCGGGCGCGGAAAAAGCGTGAATCGTAAATGGTAAATCGTAAATCGTAAATCGAAGGCCGCTTTCAGCCATTCACCGTTCACCGTTCACCATTCACGGGTTTAGATATGGAATTCTTCAGAATAAAGCGCGACATCCCGTTCATGCGCTATGCGCTGATCTTCAACGTGATCTCGATCGTCACGTTCCTGGTCGCGGTGATTTCGCTGGCCACCAAAGGGCTCAACTTCGGCGTTGACTTCACCGGCGGCACGGTGATGGAGGTGTCCTATTCGCAGCCTGCCAGTCTGCACAATATCCGTGCGACGATGGAGAAGCTCGGACTTGCAGAGGCGAGCGTGCAGAATTTCGGCACTGCGCGTGACGTATTGATCCGTATGCCGGTCAAACCGGGCGTGACCAGCGCCAAGCTGTCGGAAACCGTGATGCAGGAGCTCAGGAAAGACGACAGCACAGCCGAGGTGCGCCGCGTCGAATTCGTGGGGCCCCAGGTCGGCCGCGAACTGGTGGAAAATGGCGCGCTGGCGCTGCTGTTCGTGTCCATCGGCATTGTTTTCTATCTGTGGTTTCGTTTCGAGTGGAAGTTCGGCGTTGCCGCGATCATCGCCAACCTGCACGACGTGGTGATCATTCTCGGTTTCTTCTCGATTTTCCAGTGGGAGTTCTCGTTATCGGTGCTCGCCGCCGTGCTCGCCATTCTCGGTTACTCGGTCAACGAGTCGGTGGTGGTGTTCGACCGGGTGCGCGAGAATTTCCGGAAGATGCGCAAGGCCAGTGTGCCGCAAATCATCGACAACGCGATCACCCGCACCATGTCGCGCACCATCATCACCCACGGTTCGACGCAGCTCATGGTGAGCTCGATGCTGATTTTCGGCGGCGAGACCCTGCACTACTTTGCGCTTGCGCTCACCATCGGCATTCTCTTCGGCATCTATTCATCGGTGCTGGTGGCAAGCCCGATCGTGATGTGGCTCGGCGTGTCGCGCGAGGATCTGGTCAAGCCCGAGAAAAAAGCGGCGGCAGAGACGGCTTGAGCGGATAGTCGATTGGAACTTCTCGCCGCTTTCTTCGACATCGTGCTGCATCTCGACCGCCACCTGCAGTGGCTGGTCGCCAATTACGGCGTCTGGATCTACCTGATCCTGTTCCTGATCATCTTCTGCGAGACCGGGCTGGTCGTCACTCCGTTCCTTCCCGGGGACTCGCTGCTGTTTGTCGCCGGCACCGTCGCCGCCGGCGGCGGGATGGACGTACATCTGCTGGCTGCGCTGCTGATCGTCGCCGCAGCGCTGGGCGACACAGTGAATTACTGGGTTGGCAACTATCTCGGGCCCAGAGTCTTCCATTATGAAAATTCCGTTTGGCTCAACCGCAAGCACCTCGACCGCGCGCATGCTTTCTACGAGCGCCACGGCGGCAAGACCGTCGTGATCGCGCGCTTCGTTCCGATCATCCGCACCTACGCGCCGTTCGTCGCCGGCATCGGCAGCATGACCTACCGTCACTTCCTGGCCTACAACATTGGCGGCGCCGTGCTGTGGGTGGTCTCGCTGCTCTACGCCGGCTACTATTTCGGCAACATCCCGGTGATCAAGCAGAACCTGACGCTGGTGATCATCGGCATCATCGTTCTCTCGATCATGCCGGGCGTGGTGGAATACCTCAGATACCTCAGAAGCCGCGCCCGCTCCTCGTAGGAAGGGCGTGACTCGCAAATGCTGGCCGGTTGTAATCGCGGACCGTGAACCCGTATCTCCGGTCGTTCCTGCTGCCGTTCAAAACCTCGAAGCTCCGGGCGCCTTAATACATCGCGCTGGCGAGGCGTTTGCGATATTCGCTGACCAGTTCGCCCTGGTTGCCGAGCAGGCTGAATACTTGCAGCATGGTCTTGCGTGCGATGTCGTCACGGAACGAGCGGTCGCGGCGCACGATTTCCAGCAGTTCGTCGAGCGCTGCGGCGTAGTCCCGGTTGGCGACGCACAGCTTGGCGAGCTGCAGGCGCGCCTCGAGGTCGTTTGCGTCGCGTGCGATGCGTTGCCTTAGCGAATCCGCGTCCGGCGCACTCGAGGCGGAGGCCGCAAACTCGATTCTGGCCTTGAGCGCTGCGACGCGCTCTTCCATCTGCGCGAGCGGGGAAAGCGTTTCGAGCAGACGACGGGCTTCTTCAATTTTTCCCGAGTCGATGAGGATTTCCGCGCTGTCGATGCGGACCGTTTCATTCCCGGCGTCCATTGCGGAAGCCTGCGCCAGCAGCTCGAGCGCCTGTTGTGCATTTCCGGTTTTCCGGTAGATCGCTGTCGCCTGTAACCGCAACACTTCGGCCGGCGACGGAATCAGCCTGTCGATGAATTCGCGTACCGCCGCTTCCGGCAGCGCGCCCGAAAACTCGTCCGCCAGCTTGCCGTCGACGAACGCCTTCACGTTGGGGATGCCGCGCACGCCGTACTGTATTGCCAGCGTCTGGTTTTCGTCGGAGTTGATTTTGGCGAGCGTGAAGCGGCCCTGATACTCGGCGGCGAGTTTTTCGAGAACGGGCTTCAGCGCCCGGCACGGCGCGCACCACGGCGCCCAGAAGTCGACGATCACCGGGGCTTTTTTTGAGCCCTCGATGACGACTTCATTGAAGTTTGCAGTATCGACATCGACGCTGTACATGGTTAAAACCTCAAAAGCCGGAACCGCCATGGGCGCGAAGGACGCCACGGCAAAAAAATCCCGTCGTCAGAATGGGGGTGATGCCCGGCGTTTTCAAGCGCACCGCAAGCAATGAATCCGGGTCAATCGGCGTACCCCTCAAGGCACCCGTCAAGCACCCGTCAAGCGGGTATTGTGAAGAACGGGTATTGAGAAGAATTCATCTGCGGTTATTTTCTTGATTTTGTTGCGAACTCTAGATCTTTTTTGCGAGTTCCGCGGCCTTGCCGATGTAGGTCGCCGGCGTCATCGCGAGCAGGCGCTGCTTCTCCGCTTCCGGGAGCGCGGCCAGTCCCCTGATAAAAGCGTGCAGCGTGTCGCGCGTGATGCCTTCCTGGCCGCGCGTCAGCTCTTTCAGCTGCTCGTAGGCGCCGGTGACACCGTAGCGCCGCATCACGGTCTGGATCGGTTCGGCGAGCACTTCCCAGTTCGCATCGAGATCGGCCGCCAGCCGCTCGCGGTTCGCTTCGAGCTTGACTAGCCCCTTGAGACAGGAGTCGTAGGCAAGCAGCGTGTGCCCGAGCGCAACCCCCATGTTGCGCAGCACGGTGGAATCGGTGAGGTCGCGCTGCCAGCGCGAGACGGGCAGCTTCTCGCTCATGTGTTTCAGCAGTGCATTGGCGATGCCAAGGTTGCCTTCCGAGTTCTCGAAGTCGATCGGATTGACCTTGTGCGGCATGGTCGAGGAGCCGACTTCACCGGCCTTGAGCTTCTGTCTGAAATAGCCGAGCGAGATGTAACCCCAGACATCGCGGTCGAGGTCGATCAGAATGGTGTTGGCGCGCGCACAGGCATCGCACAGTTCGGCCATCGCATCGTGCGGCTCGATCTGTATGGTGTAGGGGTTGAATTCCAGCCCCAGCTTCTCGACGAAAGCGCGCGCGAATTTTTCCCAGTCCACCTCGGGGTAGGCCGCCAGGTGGGCGTTGTAATTGCCGACCGCGCCGTTGATCTTGCCCAGCAGCCTGACGCCGGCCAGGCGCTCGCGGGCGCGGTTGAGCCGCCAGGCGACGTTCGCCATTTCCTTGCCCAGCGTGGTGGGCGAGGCCGGCTGGCCGTGGGTGTGGGCGAGCATGGCGGCATCGGCGAGTTCATGCGCCAGTGCGGCGAGCTTTTCGATGACGCGGTCGAGCGCGGGCAGCACGACCTCGTCGCGCGCACGCTTCAACATCAGCGCGTGGCACAGGTTGTTGATGTCTTCCGAGGTGCACGCGAAGTGGATGAACTCGGCGACCTTGGCGATTTCCGTGTTGCCGGCGAGTTTTTCCTTGAGGAAATATTCGACCGCCTTGACGTCGTGATTGGTCCGCGCCTCGATCGCCTTGACCGCCGCGCCGTCGGCTTCCGAGAAATTGGCGGCGAGCGCGTCGAGCTGGGACACCGTCGCCGGGGAGAACTGCGGCACTTCGGCAATCGCGGCTTCGCGCGAAAGCGCCTTCAGCCATTCGATCTCGATCAGCACGCGGAAGCGGATCAACGCAAATTCGCTGAAATAATCGCGCAGCGCCGCGACCTTGCTGTGATAGCGGCCGTCGAGGGGGGAGAGTGCAGTGAGAGGGTTGAGCGCCATGGCGAAGTGATCACAAGATCATGATTATTTTACCATAACCAGGCGCCCGCCTTTTAACGGTGCATTGAGGTGGCTGGCGTGCCGCTCTTGGGGGCAAGGAGTTCCCCATCGTCCCTTTTATACCTTTTATACTTGACCACGGCCTTCTAATGGGCGACCCCTTTATAATCCGGAGACTGGACGCTTCACTGCCGCATACTGGCGCACCGGCACGGCGGCATGACGGCCGCCATCCGCGTTGCGCAGTGGCTCCACTCTCATTAAAAATAAACAATAAAATCAATGGGTTATAATAAAGTACTCAGGGACTGGGCGCTGTTGCTCGCGCTGGTGGCGATGTGGGGCTCGTCGTTCATGTTCAACAAGCTCGGGGTCGCCACCGTGCCGCCCGCGACCGTGGTCGCCGGCAGATTGATGATAGGCGCGCTGATTTTGCTTGTGGTGGTGCATGCGCGGGGATTGAAACTGCCGAAGCCGGGGCGGGCGTGGCTGCCCTACGTGGCGCTGGCGCTGGTCGGCAACGCCATACCGTTCTATCTCATCACTTGGGGGCAGAAAGTTGTCTCCAGCGCGTTGGCCGGCATCCTGATGGCGGTGATGCCGCTCGCGACCCTGGTGCTGGCGCATTTCCTGGTCCACGGCGAGCACATGACGCGTCACCGTGTGGCCGGTTTTTCGCTCGGCTTTTTCGGCATCGTGCTGCTGATGGGGCCGGCGGCGCTCGCCGGTGTCGGCGGCTCGGCGCTGCACATCGTTTCGCAACTTGCGGTATTGTCGGGCGCGCTGTGCTATGCCGCCAACAGCGTGATGGCGCGGCTCCTGGTCAAGAGCGATGTACTGGTCGCTTCCGCCGCGACGCTGGCGGTGGCGGGCGCCGTGATGCTGCCGTTGTCGTTCGCGCTCGACCGGCCATGGACGCTCGCGCCCAGCTTTTCTTCCGCCGCGGCCGTCATCTGGCTCGGCATCGGGCCGACGGCGATCGCCACCCTCTGCTACTTCAAGCTGATCGGTTCGGCCGGGCCGACTTTCATGTCGCTCGTCAATTACCTGAGCCCGGTGGTGGCGGTGTTCCTCGGCGTGACCTTGATGGGCGAACACCCTGGCGTCGAAGCCTATGCCGGGCTGGCGCTGATCCTTGCCGGCATCGCCGTGAGCCGGCTGCGGCGCCGCGCGGCCGCCGCGCCGTAGGTTCCGGATTTCCGGGATCGTATCGGCTGCTCGCGCGCCTGCGGCGTCAGGCCAGGCTGGCGCCCTTGAAAAACCGGCGGCTTGCCCCATATCGGATGTGTCAGCCTTTGTTTCTTTGTTTTACAGGGCGCGGCGGTTTTCCGGCCCTGTCGGCGCCTGCGAAGCCGGCGCGTTAATTGAAATGAGGTGGCGATTGCATATGAACATCGTTTATAACAGCGAACACTATTGGGTCGTCGAGTATCCGGCGGGACAGGGTTTCGAACTGGTCGACAAGCATACGGCGCGCGGCACGTTCTTCAGGGGCGATGTGGCCGAAAAGTTCGCGCAGTCGATGAAAAACGCGATCGCTGAAGACGCATCGGTCGAGCATGTCGACGAGTTTCTCGGCAGCTTCAACATCCTGCTCAACGTTCCGGTGATGTATCACTGACGCGCGGAGCGTTCGCCTGCGGATGCGCGCGGACAGGGTCAAGATCGAAACCCGGAGCCATTAGCGCCAGCCGGACGATGTCCTGCGGCAGGGCTCCCGTGCCGCGGCTGTCAGTCAAGCTGGATGTGGGCGGCCTTCGCAACCTTCGCCCATTTTTCGCTCTCGGCCTTGATGAACGCCGCAAATTCGTCGGGTGAATTGCCGGACGGCAGGGCGCCGAGGCCGAGCAGCCGCTCCCTGGCTTCCGGCGTTTTCAGGCTCTTCGCCAGCACTTCGTTGGTCTTCATGACGATGTCGCGCGGCACACCGGCCGGCATCACCACGCCCTGCCACGACGCGCCGTCGAAACCTTTCACGCCCGATTCGGCCACCGTGGGAAGCTCGGGCATCGCCGGGAAACGCTCCTTGGTGGAAATCGCCAGCGGCCTCAGCTTGCCGGCTTTGACGTGCGGCATGACGCCGATCGCGGTATTGAACGCCAGCTGCACCTGGCCGGCGATCTGGTCGATCAAGGACGGCGCCTGCCCCTTGTACGGCACGTGCACCATGTTGGTATCGGTCATCCACTTGAACATTTCCATCAGCATGTGCGGGCTGGTGCCGTTGCCGGTGGACGAGTAGCTCAGTTGCCCCGGTTTCGACCTAGCGAGCGCAATCAGTTCCTTCACGTTCCTGACCGGAAGCGACGGGTGTATCGTCAGCATGCTGGGCAGCACCGCCATCAGGGTGACGGGTGCGAAGTCCTTGAGCGGATCGAATGGCAGCTTCTTGTAAATGCTGGGCGAAATGCTCTGCGCGATGGTCAGCATGCAAATGGTGTAGCCGTCGGGCGCGGATTTTGCGCACAGGTCCGTGCCGATATTGCCACCGGCGCCGCCGCGGTTGTCGGCCACATACTGCGCACCCAGCGCCTTGGACAGGGTTTCCGCTGCCATGCGGCCCATGATGTCGGTTGGCCCGCCGGGCGGAAACGGAATGATGAAACGCACCGGTTTCGACGGATAGCTTTGCGCATGCGCGGCGAAGCCGGGCAGAACTGCCAGCAACGCGGCAAGAAAATACCTCAGAATGGACGGCATGGTTCGATTCCCCGGCTGGTTTTATGGGTTATGGGTAGAGCCAACGGCCAATTATGCCTCATGGGCCGAATGTCTGCACTGCGCGGATTTTTCACTCCAGCGCCGTCAAGCGGCGAACTCGATCCCGGCGTACTTGCCCGGGGGCTTGCCGAAGGCTCTTGCAGGTGTCGAGGTCAGACGCGGGTTGCGCGCGGGTCTCTTTCTTTTCAGCCGTGATAGCCGAGCGCGCGCGAGATTTTTTCCGCCGCCTGCCGCACCTGTGCCGCCCACGCCTTGTCGAGGCGGTCGGAAGGCGAGGACACCGACAGCCCGGCGACGAGGCGGCCTTCGTCGTTGTAGATGCCGGCGCCGATGCACGAGACGCCTTTCTCGGCTTCCTCGTTGTCATAGGCGTAGCCCTGCTGCCGGATTTTCTCGAGTTCACGAGCAAGGCTTACCGGGTCGGTCAGCGTATTGTCGGTATACCGGGGAAGCCCGGTGCGTCTGACGTAATCGGACGTTTTTTCCGGTTCGTCCGCAGCGAGGAAGAGCTTGCCCACGGCGGTGATGTGCAGCGGCGCGCGCGCGCCGATGATCTGCACCACGCGCATCATGGAGTTGCCGGCGGAAGTGCGCTCGATATACACCACCTCGTCGTCGTGACGAACGGAAAGGTTCACCGTCTCGCCCAGCTGCTGATGCAGCAGCTGCATGTAGGGCAGCGCTTCCTGGCGCACGCTGATGCGCGACTTGACCAGGCTGCCCAGCTCGAGCAGCCTTATACCCAGGCGGTAGGTGCCGGGTTCGATGCGGTCGACCAGCCGGTTATCCACCATCACGCCGAGGATGCGGTGGGCGGTCGAAGGATGAAGCCTGGTCTGGGTTGCGAGCTGCTTCAGGTTGACCGGCGTGGTGTGCTGGGCCAGCGTATCGAGCAGGCGCATCATGCGTTCGATGACCTGGATCGAGGATTTCGTTTCTTTTTGTTTCACGGGATGGCGTAGTAGGTCGGGAACTCGATTTTATATGATGAAATTTGGCCGGACAACTCATCGGTGGGTGGTTTGTTTGCCTGCCAGCCCCGGCGACATGATGATAACATATTGTTTTTAATGAATTAATATTATCATGAATCCAAGCGGGTTATCAAACGGCACTGCTGGCGAGGGCCAGGAGGCGGAGTCGCTGCCCCAAGGGGGCAAAAATTACATCACGCCCCAGGGCTACGCCCGCCTTAAAAGCGAGCTTGCGCAGTTGCTGGACGTCGAGCGTCCGGAACTGGTCAAGGTCGTGGCCTGGGCGGCATCCAATGGCGACCGCTCGGAGAACGGCGACTATATCTACGGGAAAAAACGCCTGCGCGAAATCGACCGCAGGATTCGTTTCCTGAACCAGCGGCTCGACAGCGCGGTGGTGGTCGATCCCGCGGCGCGCGGCGAGACCGATCGGATTTTCTTCGGCGCCACCGTGGACTACGTTAACGGCGCCGGCGAGGCGCGCACGATCACCATCGTCGGCATGGACGAGGTCGATCCCGGGCGCGGATATGTGAGCTGGATTTCACCCATCGCCCGGGCCGTGCTCGGGAAGCGCGAAGGGGACGCGGCCACGGTGCTCACGCCGCTGGGAGAGCAGCGGATAGAGATCGTCGCGGTGCGCTATGAGGCGCTGGCATGAGCGTGCCATTTTTCGCCGCGGCATTGCCGGCATGGCGCGCTGCGCACGGCGCAGTCCCGGACGATGCGGCGGTCGGCGGTCCATGCGCTTCAGGCGAGCGGCAGCGCGGTCTTGTATTTGACCTGCTTCAGCGCGAAGCTCGATTTGATGCTGGCGATGCCGGGAATTTTTGACAGGTAGTTGACGATGAAGCGCTCCAGCGACTGCACGTCCGGCACCACCACCCGCAGCAGGTAATCGGCGTCGCCCGTCATCAGATAGCACTCCATCACCTCGGGTCGCGACTGGATCGCCTTCTCGAATACTTCGAGTGCGCGCTCGACCTGTTTTTCCAGACTGACCTGGATGAAGACGCTCACCGTGAGCCCGAGCGCGAGCGGGTTGAGCAACGTCACATAGCGGCTGATCAAGCCGCTCTTTTCAAGCGCGCGCACGCGCTGCAGGCACGGCGAGGGCGACAGTCCCACCTTCTTCGCCAGCTCGACGTTGGTGACGCGGGCATCGTTCTGCAGTGAATCCAGGATTTTATGATCTATCCGGTCTAGCTTTGAAATCAGCAGTTTATTTTTCATAAGCAGGTTAAAACAGTGAAAAATATCGGAAACACTGTTGATTTTACCTGAATTCGAAATCCCATGCGCCGCCGGATTGCCTATCATGATCTCCTCGGGAATTTGTCGGACTTGGGTTCGACAAACTCCTAAAATGAAAAGCACCAAGGAACGGAGTAAAAGAAATGCCATGCAAGGGATGTTTGTTCCGGCCGACACAGCGTTTCGACACACAAAATTTCTTTCTTAATCAGCCTGTCGCCGAAGCATCGATCAGCCGCGATTCGTTAACGCTATGTGTTCCGATGAATGGGATCAAGTCCGACAGGCTGCCATGACTGATCTGTCCCGGTTTTCGCAAATGTCCCGGGAGCCGGCTTCACGTGCCGCCGACGCCGATCCGCTCGAAACCCGGGAGTGGCTGGAAGCGCTCGATGCCATCGTCGAGAACGAAGGCCGCGAGCGCGCGACCTTCGTGTTGAAGCGGCTGCTCGATCACGCCCGCCAGCGCCGCGTGCCGCTGCCTTCGGTGGTCAACACGCCGTACCGCAACACGATACAGCTCGAAGACCAGCCGCAGTTTCCCGGCAACCCGGATCTCGAGGCGCGGCTCATTGCGCTGGTGCGCTGGAATGCGCTGGCGATGGTGGCGCGCGCCAACCGCGAGCATCCCGAACTGGGCGGCCACATCGCGACTTATGCCTCGATCGCGGACCTGTTCGAGGTCGGCTTCAATCATTTTTTTCACGCTCCCCATGGCGACCGCGTCGCGGAGCGCGGCGGCGATCTCGTTTATTTCCAGCCGCATGCGGCGACCGGCGTTTACGCGCGCGCATTTCTCGAAGGCCGGCTCAGCGAGTCGCATCTCACCCACTACCGGCGCGAGACCGGTGGGAGCGCCGGGGGAGGGGCCCCGGCGGCGTTCTATCCTTCGGCCTTGGCCCATCAGGGCCAAGGGCTGCCTTCGTATCCGCATCCGTGGCTCATGCCCGAGTTCTGGCAGTTCGCCTGCGCCTCGATGGGACTGGGGCCGATCAATGCGATCTATCAGGCGCGTTTCATGCGCTATCTCGACAATCGCGGCATCCTGCAGACCGCGGGGCGCAAGGTGTGGGCATTCGTCGGTGACGGCGAGATGGACGAGCCCGAATCGCTGGCAGGGCTCGCGTTCGCCGCGCGCGAGGGGCTCGACAACCTGATTTTTGTCGTCAACTGCAATCTGCAGCGGCTCGACGGGCCGGTGCGCGGCAACGGCTCGGTGATCCAGGAGCTCGAAGGATTGTTTGCCGGCGCCGGCTGGAATGTGATCAAGTTGCTGTGGGGCTCGGACTGGGACCCGCTGTTCGCGCGCGACCACGACGGGGTGCTGCTCGAGCGCCTGCACGAGACGGTGGACGGCGAATTCCAGAAATATGCGGCGACCGACGGTCGCTTCAACCGCGAGCATTTTTTCAACAAATATCCCGAGCTGCAGGCGCTGGTGGCCCATCTGTCGGACGACGACATAGACCGGTTGCGCCGCGGCGGCCATGACCCGGTCAAGATCTACTCGGCCTATCACGCCGCCATAAACCACAGGGGTCAGCCCACGGTGATCCTGGCGCAGACCAAGAAGGGCTACGGCATGGGGCACTGGGGACAGGGCAAGATGACCGCGCACCAGGCGAAGAAACTGGTGGACGAGGCGCTGATCGCCTTTCGCGACCGCTTTTCTTTGCCGTTGTCCGATGAAGACGTGTGCGCGCTGCGCTTCTACAAGCCTGATGATGCGAGCCCCGAAATCAAGTACCTGCACGCACGCCGCAAGGCGCTCGGCGGCTATCTGCCGGCGCGCCCGGTGAAGGCGCCGAAGCTGCCGGTGCCGGCGCTGTCGAGTTTTTCGAAGGTACTGCAGGGCTCGGGCGGGCGCGAGCAGTCGACCACCATGGTGTTCGTGAACCTGCTGTCGCAACTGCTGAAAGATCCGGACATCGGCAAGCGCATCGTGCCCATCGTTGCCGACGAGGCGCGCACCTTTGGCATGCAGGCACTGTTCCGGCAGGTCGCGATCTACTCCGCTGTCGGCCAGCTCTACGAGCCGGAAGACCGCGACGAGCTGCTCTATTACAAGGAGGCCAAGGACGGCCAGATTCTCGAAGAGGGCATCACCGAGGCCGGCGCGATCTCGTCCTGGCTGGCTGCGGCGACGGCGTACTCGGCGCACGGCACACCGATGCTGCCGTTCTACATTTTCTATTCGATTTTCGGTTTCCAGCGGGTGGGCGATCTCATCTGGGCCGCGGCGGACATGCGTTCGCGCGGTTTTCTGCTCGGCGCGACCGCCGGCCGCACCACGCTCTCGGGCGAGGGTCTGCAGCACCAGGACGGTTCGAGCCACCTGATCGCGTCCACCATCCCCACCTGCCGCGCCTATGACCCGTGCTTCGGCTACGAACTCGCGGTGATCCTGCACGACGGCATGCGCCGCATGCTGGATGCCCAGGAAGACGTGTTCTATTACGTCACGGTGATGAACGAGAACTATGTTCATCCGGCGTTGCCGGAAGGCGCGGAAGAGGGCATTCTCCGTGGCATGTACCGGTTGCGTGAGGCGACAGGCGCGAGGCGTGAGGGGAGGGTCCAACTCCTCGGCAGCGGCACGATCCTGCGCGAAGTCCTTGCTGCCGCGGAAATGCTGGAAAAGGACTGGAATGTTGCGGCGGACGTGTGGAGCGTCACCAGTTTCACCGAGTTGCGTCGCAACGGCATGGCGGTCGAGCGCCGGAACCGCCGCAATCCCGCTGCTCAGCCGAGTACAAACCACGTCGAACAATGTCTCGCGGACACGACAGGCCCCGTCATTGCCGCCAGCGACTACGTGAGCGCGGTGGCGGACCTGATCCGGCCGTACGTGCCGCGCCGTTATGTGACGCTGGGCACCGACGGCTTTGGCCGCAGCGACACGCGCGCGGCGTTGCGCGATTTCTTCGAAGTCAGCGCCGCGCATGTGGTCATCGCAGCGCTCAAGGCGCTTGCCGACGACGGGACGGCTGCATCGTCGCTGGCGGCGCGCGCGATGAAGCAATACGGTATCGCATCCGACCGCGCGCTGCCCTGGGAGCGCTGAAACCCGCATTTCCGGTTCTGCGTCCTTTTGTCAGGACAGGCATCAGAGGTTCCATTGCTGGTTTTCTGCGATAATCCGATTGTTTTAAATAATCTTTATGGATTCTCTCTGTGAACTTTGTGTTCTCTGTGGCTAACAACGGTTTTGAATAATGCGCGTCGGCCTCTTCGTCACCTGTCTCGTTGATTTATTCCGGCCCGGTATCGGCTTTGCGGCATTGAAGCTGCTGGAGGCCGCCGCCTGCGAGGTCATCGTGCCGCAGACCCAGACCTGCTGCGGCCAGCCCGGTTACAACTCGGGCGACCGCGCTGCGGCGCTGGCGCTGGCGCGCAAGGTGCTGGCCGAATTCGAGGCGTGCGATTATCTGGTTGCGCCCTCGGGTTCGTGTTCCGGCATGATCCGCACGCATTATCCGGACCTGTTTTCCGGCAATCCCGATGAGCTGAAACGCATTGAACGCCTGTGTGCCCGCACTTACGACCTCACCGACTTTCTGGTCAATGTCGTCAAGCTCGAACATGTGCCGGGGCGGTTTGACGGCACCGTGACTTATCACGATTCCTGTTCCGGTCTGCGCGAAATGGGCGTCAAATCGCAGCCGCGCCAACTGCTCGCGAAGGTGCCCGGCCTCAAGCTTGCTGAAATGGCGGAGGCCGAAACCTGCTGCGGCTTTGGCGGCACCTTTGCCGTCAAGTTTGGCGAGATCTCGACGCGGCTTGCCGACAACAAGTGCGGCAATATTGCCGCGAGCGGCGCCGACGCGGTGGTGCTCGGCGACCTGGGGTGCATGCTCAACATCGAAGGCCGGCTGCGCCGGCGCGGCGACATGAAGACGCAAGTGCTGCACGTCGCCGAAGTGCTGGCCGGAACAAATGATTAGCCACAGAGATCACAGAGATCATATCTGATTCGGGTCGTTCTCTGTGTCCTCTGTGGCTTAAGGTTCTTATGCAAGTTACGTCCATGAATTTCAAAGCGCGCGCCGGCGAGAAGCTCGCCGACGTGAAGCTGCAGGCCGCGCTCCGGAAACTGCAGGGCAACTTCGTCAAGGGCCGCGCCGACCGCATCACCGAGCTCGATAATTTCGAGGATATCCGCAGCGCCGCCGCGGCGATCCGCGACCGCGCGCTTGCCCATCTCGATGCTTATCTCGAGGAGTTCGAGAGAAACGCCACGGCGCACGGCGCGGTCGTGCACTGGGCGGAGACCGCCGAGGAAGCGAATCGCATCGTGTGTGAACTCGCGGCGCGCTACGGTGTACGCAAGGCCGCGAAGTCGAAATCGATGGTGAGCGAGGAATGCGCGCTCAACGATGCGCTGGAGGCGGCCGGCATCGAAGTCGTCGAAACCGATCTCGGCGAGTACATCCTGCAGCTCGCGCACGAGCCGCCGTCGCATATCGTCGCCCCGGTGGTGCATAAGAGCAAGGATGAGGTCTCGGATCTTTTCCAGGAAAAACATAAGCTTGTGCGCAAGACCGGAATACCCGACTTGTGCCGCGAAGCGCGCGAGATGCTGCGCCCGCATTTTATTTCGGCCGACATGGGGATTTCCGGCGCCAACTTCATCATCGCCGAGACCGGCTCGACGCTGATCGTGACCAACGAAGGCAATGGTCGCATGGTGACGACGCTGCCGCGCGTGCACGTGGCGATCACCGGCATCGAGAAAGTGGTGCCGACGCTGGAGGATGTAACGACACTGCTGCGGCTGCTGCCGCGCCACGGCACCGGCCAGTCGATCACCAATTACATTTCGGTGACGACCGGCATCAAAGGCCAGGACGATCTCGACGGCCCGGAGCATTTTCACATCATCCTGGTCGACGCCGGCCGCACCAAGCTCATCGGCAGCGACATGCAAGAGATGCTGCGCTGCATACGCTGCGGCGCGTGCATGAACCATTGCCCGGTCTACCAGAGCGTAGGCGGGCACGCCTACGGCTGGGTCTATCCGGGGCCGATGGGCTCGATTCTGACGCCGATCTATGTCGGGATCGAAAACGCGCTCGACCTGCCCAACGCGTCAACGCTGTGCAACCAGTGCGGCGTGGTGTGCCCGGTCAAGATTCCGCTGCCGGATCTCATGCGCAAACTGCGCGAAAAACAGTTCGAACGAGGCCTGAAACCGTGGCCGGAAAAACTGGGCCTGATGCTGTGGGGCTGGGTTGCGCGACAGCCGGCGCTGTATGCGATGCTGTCCGGAATCGGGGCGCGGATGCTGGCCTGGATGGGCGGCGCGGAGAAGCTGATACACCATCTTCCCCTGGGCCGCGGCTGGACTGGCGGACGCGATCTGCCGGCGCCGCAGGGCAAAACGTTTCGGGAAATGTACAGGCAGCGAAAGAAATGATGAGCGGTGAATGGTAAACGGTAAGCGGTGAGCAGTAAGCAGTAAGCAGTGAGCAGTCAGCAGAAAACAACTTCCGAGGTTAATTTTTTCCGCTTACCGCTTACCCAACTTGGGTGAGCGAGATCAGGAGACTGCGATGAACAAACCGGCGGACATTCAAAATACTGAAACCGTTGC
>JAIESJ010000069.1 GCA_019746155.1 Burkholderiales bacterium | reverse complement strand
GGCAGGGTGGCGCCGATGCGCCGGAAAAAATCGAGATTGAGGTAGGGCGTTGAATGATGCTCGCGATAGGTCTGCTGGTAGCAGCGGGCGAAGAAAGCCCAGTGCGGGTCGCTGATGGCGACGCCCTCCAGCCACTCGAACGCGATGCCGGCCTCCCGCACCTTGCGCCGCTCCTGCCGGACTTTCTTGCGCTTGTCATGGCTCATGCCGGCCAGAAAATCGTCAAAGCCCGCGTAACCGCGGTTGGTCCAGTGAAACTGCACGCCATGGCGCAGCAGCATGCCGTGCTCCTGCATGCATTGCGCCTGCTCGCGCAGCGGAAACAGGCAGTGAAACGACGAAACACGCAATTCGCGTGCCAGGGCCAGCGCCGCGGCGATCAGGCGGTTGCGCTGCCCGGGGGTATCCGCCAGTACGCGCTGACCCGTGACGGGCGTGAAGGGGATGGCCGACAGCAGCTTGGGGTAGTAATGCAGGCCGTGCCGGTAATAGGCATCTGCCCATGCCCAGTCGAATACGTATTCGCCGTAGGAATGGGTCTTGAGATAGAGCGGCATGGCGCCCGCGAGCCTGCCTTGCTCTTTGAGCAGCAGAAACTGCGGCGACCAGCCGGTTGCCGCGGTCGCGCAGCCGGTATCGTGCAATGCGGCGAGAAACTCGTGACGCAGAAACGGATCGTCGCCGGCGAGCCGATTCCACTCTTCCGGCGCAACCCCGGAAAGGGTATCGACGACCTCGACGGTCACCGCTTGGCGACCCCTTCCGGCAGCTGCCCGGTTTCCCTGATCAGCTGCTTGGTCATCTTGGGGTCGAATTCCGAGACGCGCTTGATGATTTTCCTGACCTGGTCGAGATTGTTGAGCGCGTAATGCGCCATCGCCAGCTCATGGAAGGCATGGGGGTTCATCGGTTGCAGTTCCGCGGCTTTTTTGAACATCTCGACCGCATTCGCATGATCATGCCGGGCGCTGTAGATGAGCCCCATGCCGTACCAGGCGCGGTCGATGGCGGGTTTCAGCTCCACGGCGCGGCGGAAACTGCCGAGCGCCTCCTCGAATTGTTTCTGCTGCTGCTGGACGAAACCGAGGTCGAACCAGATCTCGGCATCGCCGGGACTGATGCTGAGCGCCTCGCGGAACGCCGCGGCGGCCTGGGTATAGCGCCCACGCGTCGCGTGCAGAAAACCCAGACTCGCGGCAGCGAGCGCAAACCGGGGATTGGCGGCAAGCGCCAGCCGGTAGGCGCGAACTGCTTCCTCATGCCGCCCGAGCAGCAGGTGGAAACGCGCCAGATAATAGTAGGCCCAGTGCCTTAGATACATCGTGAATGCTCTGCAAGTGTGTCCTGATGATATATTAGCGCTATGAAAATTGCGATTGCCCAGATCAATTTCACTGTCGGTGAGCTCGCCGGCAACGCGGCGAAGATCCTCGAGGCTGCCGCGCGTGCGAGGGCAGGGGGTGCCACCCTGCTGCTCACCACCGAGCTCGGCCTGTGCGGTTATCCCCCGGAAGATCTGCTGCTGCGCGACGATTTCTACCATGACTGCGCGCGGGTGCTGGATGACCTGGTCAAAAAAACCGCGGGGATTACGCTGGTGGTTGGCCATCCGCACGAAATCGACGGCAAACGCTACAACGCGGCGTCAGTCATCCGCGATGGCGGGATCATCGCCACCTATCTCAAACGCAAGCTGCCGAACTACACGGTATTCGACGAGGAGCGCTATTTCGATTCTGGCGGCGAGCCCTGCGTGTTCGAGCATGAGGGCGTGCGCTTCGGCGTCAACATTTGCGCCGACGTCTGGGAGGAGCCGGCGGCGATCGCGGCACACGCGGCGGGCGCCCAGGTGCTGCTGGTGTTGAATGCTTCGCCCTACCACATGAACAAGCAGCTGTCGCGCTATGAGGTGGTGCGCGACCGGGTTGCGGAAACCGACCTGCCGGTGATC
Organism: Burkholderiales bacterium; assembly: GCA_019746155.1. GTDB lineage: Bacteria > Pseudomonadota > Gammaproteobacteria > Burkholderiales > SG8-41 > CAKKQX01. Next base: position 16,571 of record JAIESJ010000069.1, on the reverse strand, counting down.
TACGCCAACCAGGTGGGCGGCCAGGACGAATTGGTGTTCGACGGCGCGTCGTTTGCAGTCGACGGCAAGGGCGAGCTTACTCATCAGTTCCCCGCTTTCGAGGAGGCGTTGGGGTTCATCGAACTGGTCGGGGACGTGCCGGTAAAAGGCGATATCGCACGGCCGTTGCCGCTGGAAGCCGAGGTTTACAAGGCGCTGACTCTCGGCGTGCGCGATTATGTCGACAAAAACGGATTTCCCGGAGTGCTGCTCGGCTTGTCGGGCGGCATCGACTCCGCGCTGACGCTGGCGGTGGCGGTTGATGCGCTCGGTGCCGGACGCGTGCGTGCGGTGATGATGCCATCGCAGTACACGGCGAACATGAGCATCGAGGACGCGCGCGCGGAAGCCGAGGCGCTTGGCGTGCGTTATACCGAGATCGCCATCAAGCCCGTTTTCGACGCGTTTCTCGGGGTGCTGGCCGAGGAGTTCAGGGACTTGCCGGCGGACACCACCGAGGAAAACCTGCAGTCACGCATCCGCGGCATGCTGCTGATGGCGTTGTCCAACAAATCCGGCGCCATCGTGCTGACCACCGGCAACAAGAGCGAGATGGGTACTGGCTACGCCACGCTCTATGGGGATATGGCGGGCGGTTTCGGCGTGCTGAAAGACATCAACAAGATGCTGGTTTATCGCCTTGCCAATTACCGTAACACGCTTTCGCCGGTGATTCCTCAACGCGTGATCGAGCGTGCGCCGTCGGCGGAGTTGCGGCCCGGCCAGACCGACCAGGACAGTCTGCCGCCATACGAGGTCCTGGATGCCATCATGGAAGCGTATGTCGAGAACGACCTGAGTCCGCAGGCAATCGTCGCCCGGGGGTTCAGCCAGGCGGACGTTCAGAAGGTGGTGCGGCTGGTGCGGCTCTCCGAATACAAGCGGCGCCAGGCACCAGTCGGCATCCGTATCACCAACCGCGGTTTCGGCAAGGATTGGCGTTATCCGATTACCAACAAGTACTGGCATTACTTCGAATGACAGGTGACTGCCGCCCTGCTATTCTAAGCACCATACGCGAACCTGATCCGGGAGGAAGCAATGAAAAAAATCGAGGCCATTTTCAAACCGTTCAAACTCGACGAGGTACGCGAGGCATTGTCCGAAATCGGCGTCAGCGGGCTGACGGTCACCGAAGTCAAGGGCTTCGGGCGCCAGAAAGGGCATACCGAACTCTATCGCGGCGCCGAATATGTCGTCGATTTCCTGCCGAAAGTGAAGGTCGAGGTGGTGATTCCCGACAAATTGCTTGAAAGCGCGATAGACGCCATCATCAGGGCGGCGCGCACCGGCAAGATCGGCGACGGAAAAATCTTCGTCACCGGCGTTGATCAGGTCATCCGCATCCGCACCGGCGAGATGGACGAGGCGGCGATTTAGTTACGGTAAATCGTGAAACGTGATATGTGATATGTGAAACGTAAGTACCCCCGGTTCTACGCGTTTCACCATTCACGTTTTACGTTTCACGCCTTTCAGTAGCACCACCACCGCGCCGCCGCCGCCTTCGGTGCGGCGCGCCTGGCAGAACGCGAGTATCTCGTCGCGCTGCATCAGCCAGTTGGCGACTTTCTGCTTGAGCACCGGCTCGCGATTCTTCGAGCGCAGTCCCTTGCCGTGAATGATGCGCACGCAGCGCAGTCCGTGTTGCGCGCAGTGACCGAGAAACCCGACCAGCAGCGCCTTTGCCTCAAGCGTGTTCAAACCATGCAGGTCGAGCTCGTCCTGGATCACCCAATGCCCGCGGCGCAGCTTCCTGAGCGTCTGGGCCGGAATACCGTTACGCAGGAACGCGAGTTCTTCGCCGGTTTCCAGACCGGTGTCCCAGGGGATGTGGTCGCTCAGGCTGTCCTGCAGCACGGCATGGTCATCGCGCAGTCTCTGTGCGGGTACGGGCCGCGGCCGCGGGCGTTCAAGCTCGGCTTTGTCGCGCTTGGACAGCGGCGTGACGTTGGCGACCGAAGCGCGAAACATTTCCCGGTCTTCCGGTTTGAGTCGGATTCTTCCGTCATGCTTTTTCATCGCGGGGCTCCGGTTGCGCCGCGCATCAAAAGGGCGGTCAGCTAGCAGCCTGCCGGACTTGGATGGTCCAGCAGGCCGCTAAAAGCAAAACCGCCCCACTTTTTCTGAATAACGTTTAATTCCACAGTCATTTCACCCCGGGCAACACGCGGATGACGTTTTGGCAGGTTGTTCGGTGGCACTTGCGCTTTTTTTCCGGGGCGGTTTTGTCGAAGGAGCGGGTCGGACCCCAGTCCGACCCGCTCCTAGATCAGCCCCTTGCCTTCGAGGTACTTCTGCGCATCCAGCGCCGCCATGCAACCGCTGCCGGCGCTGGTCACCGCCTGGCGATAGACGTGATCCTGCACGTCACCCGCGGCGAATACACCCGGCACACTGGTTGCGGTGGCGTTGCCTTCGAGCCCGCTCTTGGTGATGATATAGCCGTTCGTCATGTCGAGCTGGCCGGCGAAGATGTCGGTGTTGGGCTTGTGCCCGATGGCGATAAAGACGCCTTGCAGTTTCTTCTCGGTCAACGCGCCGGTCTTGGCATTTTTCACGCGCATGCCGGTGACGCCGCTGCTGTCCCCCAGCACTTCGTCGAGCACATGATCCCACATGATCGTCGCTTTGCCGCTGTCGACCCGCTCCTTGAGCTTGTCGACGAGAATGGCCTCGGCGCGGAATTTGTCGCGGCGGTGCACGACGGTGACATGGCTGGCGATATTGGTGAGATAGAGCGCTTCCTCGACGGCGGTGTTGCCGCCGCCGATCACCGCGACTTCCTGTCCCTTGTAGAAGAAACCGTCGCAGGTCGCGCAACCCGACACGCCGCGCCCCATGAATTTCTGCTCGGAGGGCAGGCCCAGGTACATGGCGGATGCGCCGGTGGCGATGATCAGCGCATCGCAGGTGTAGGTGCCTTGATCGCCGACGAGGGTGATCGGATTTTCCTTCAGCCTGGCGGTATGGATATGATCGAAAATCACCTCGGTATCGAAGCGCTCGGCGTGCCTGAGAAAGCGCTCCATGAGTTCCGGTCCCTGTACGCCTGCGGCGTCAGCCGGCCAGTTATCGACATCGGTGGTGGTCATCAGCTGGCCGCCCTGGGCCATGCCAGTGAGTAACACGGGTTTTAGGTTGGCGCGGGCGGCATATACCGCTGCCGTGTAGCCGGCGGGGCCGGAGCCCAGAATCAGTACCCGGCAATGCCTGGGGAGTTGCGTCATGATGAATCTGTATCAAGAGGGTTTGCAAAGAAACGACAATCTAGCAGGTTGTGCAATGCCGTGTCGAGTTGCCATTGGTGCGGCAGGTCGCGGGCAGCCAGCGCCCGACCCGGGAGCAGGAGGCCGCAGGGCGGCAGCGAGCATGCCGTTGAGCATCCCCATTGCGTAACTGGCCCCCCCCGGTCTTGTTCAAGTATCATATGCCAGCAAAGACCGCCGAGAGCTAATTATGTCTGCACATGCCGTGTTGAATCTGCAACTCCTGAAAACGGTGCCTCTGTTTTCGTCGCTCAATGACGAGCAGCTCCGGGTCCTGTCCCCGTGCATTCAGATGCGCTCCTATCCGCGCAACACCTTCATTCTGCGCGCCGGGGAGGAGACCGATGCGCTTTACGTCATCCTCTCGGGCCGGGTCAAGGTGCTGATACCCGATGAGGAAGGGCATGAGGTCATTCTGTCGGTGATGGGGCCGCACGAGTTTTTCGGCGAGATGGGGCTGCTTGATGATCAGCCGCGCTCGGCGAGCGTGGAGACCCTCGAGCCGTGTGAAATGCTGCGGTTTTCGAAAACCGGCTTCATGAATTGCCTGGAGGACAATTTCGAGCTTGCGATGGTGATCATCCACAACCTGGTCAAGCGCCTGCGCGATGCCGACCGCAAGATCGAAAGCCTGGCGTTGATCGACGTTTATGGGCGCGTCGCGCGGCTGCTCATCGAAATGGCCGAAGACGTCGACGGCAAATGGATCGTGCAGCGCGCGCCCCCCAAGCAGGAGATCGCGCACATGATCGGCGCCTCGCGCGAGATGGTAAGCCGCGTGATGAAGGACTTGCAGCACAAGGGGCTGATTCGCGCCGAGAAGCGCAAGATCATCGTGCTCGACCGGCAGACAATGACACGACGCGCGTCGTCGCGCTAGCTTGTCAAAAGGTCAATCCGGAAACCTCATGTTTTTGAGCGAGAAAAACAGCGGCGCGCGGACGGTGAGGAATCCACTGCCGCCCAAAATCGCTGCTTTGCTGCGCGAGTCGTGGTGGCTTGCGCTGCTGGCGGCGGCGCTCTACCTGCTGCTCATCCTCTACACCTATGACAAGGCGGACCCCGGCTGGTCGCATAGCGTCAGCGCCGCCACCGTCCGCAATGCAGGCGGTGTGGTCGGCGCCTATATCGCGGACCTGATGCTTGCGGTGTTCGGGCTGTCTGCCTACTGGTGGGTCGTGTTCTGTGCTGCGCTGGTGTGGTGGGGGTTCCGTCGCATCGAAAGCGTGCCCGAAACCGATCGTCGCTCGTATGCGGTTGCAGCAGCCGGTTTCGTGATCATGCTTGTCGCGAGCTGCGGAATAGAAGCGCTGCGGCTCTACAGTCTCAAAGCAGCGCTGCCGTTTGCGCCGGGTGGCATGCTGGGCGGGCTGGTCGGCGATGCGTTATTCAAAACGCTCGGTTTCACCGGCGGCACGCTGATGCTGTTGATGGCGTTCGCTGCGGGCCTGAGCCTGTTCACCGGGATCTCGTGGCTGACCGTAATCGAGCGTCTGGGTGCGTGGATTGAAAACAGCTACCTCCACGTGGTGCAGAAGTGGCGGGAGCGTGAAGACCGTCGTGCGGGCGAACAGGCCGTGATCGAGCGCGAAGAAGTGGTGGAGGAGGGCCGGAAGAAGTTCGAGATCCACGAGCCAATCCGCATCGAGCCCCCTGCCGCCGAGATTCCCAAATCGCCGCGTGTCGAGCGCGAAAAACAGGTGCCGCTGTTCGAGAACCTGCCGGATTCGCTGTTGCCGCCGCTGCATCTGCTCGATGAGCCGGGGAAGAACGTCGAGGTGGTTTCCGCCGACACGCTTGAATTCACCTCGCGTCTGATCGAGAAGAAGCTGCTCGATTTCGGCGTCGAGGTCAGGGTGGTCGCCGCCTATCCGGGCCCGGTCGTCACGCGCTACGAAATCGAGCCGGCGGTCGGCGTCAAGGGCAGCCAGATCATCAACCTCGTGCGCGACCTTGCGCGCGCGCTGTCCGTCATCAGCATCCGCGTGGTCGAGACCATCCCCGGCAAGAGCTGCATGGGGCTGGAGATACCCAACCCGACGCGCCAGATCGTGAAGCTCTCCGAAATCCTGAGCTCGCAGGTTTATGCCGACATGAACTCGCCATTGACGCTGGCTCTGGGCAAGGATATTGCCGGCAATCCGATTGTCGCCGATCTCGCGCGCATGCCGCACCTGCTGGTCGCCGGCACCACCGGCTCCGGCAAGTCGGTCGCGATCAATGCCATGATTCTGTCGCTGGTCTACAAGTCGCCGCCGTCGCAGGTGCGGCTGATCCTGGTCGATCCCAAGATGCTCGAGTTGTCGGTCTACGAAGGCATCCCGCACCTGCTGGCGCCGGTGGTGACCGACATGCGTCAGGCGGCCAATGCGCTCAACTGGTGCGTGGCCGAGATGGAACGCCGCTACAAGCTGATGTCGACGCTCGGTGTGCGCAACATGGCGGGATTCAACCAGAAGGTGCGCGAGGCGATCAAGACCAGGAAGCCGATCCCCAACCCGCTGACTTCAACGCCGGAAAATCCCGATCCGCTGCATGAGATGTCGCTGATCGTGGTTGTCATCGATGAACTGGCCGATCTCATGATGGTGGTGGGCAAGAAGGTCGAGGAGCTGATCGCGCGCATCGCGCAGAAGGCGCGTGCAGCGGGCATTCACCTGATTCTCGCCACGCAACGGCCGTCGGTCGATGTCATCACCGGCCTCATCAAGGCCAATATCCCGTCGCGCATCGCGTTCCAGGTCGCGGCCAAGGTCGATTCCCGCACCATTCTCGACCAGATGGGTGCGGAAACGCTGCTGGGACAGGGCGACATGCTGTTCCTGCGGCCCGGCACCGGCTGTACCCAGCGGGTACACGGCGCCTTTGTCGCTGACCACGAAGTACATAAAGTCGTTGATTACCTGAAGAATCTGGCGCGGCCGCAGTATGTCGAGAGCGTGCTCGAAGGGCCCGATCCCGAAGCCGGCGGCGAGGACGCGCTGGAGGTCGGGCCGGACGCCGAATCCGATCCGCTCTACGACCAGGCGGTGGCAATCGTGCTCAAGACCCGGCGTGCCTCGATTTCCCTGGTACAGCGCCATTTGCGCATAGGCTACAATCGGGCCGCACGGCTGATCGAGCAGATGGAGCGCGCGGGCATGGTTTCGGCGATGCAATCCAACGGCAATCGCGACGTGCTGGTGCCGGCGTCGGCGTCCGAAGAACATTAATTCCGAACGTACGAGAAAGACCTGCTGATGCGCTACCTGACGATGATTCTGCTCTGGCTGCCGGGCACGGTACTGGGATCGAGCGTCGACTCGCTCAAGGCCTTCCTCGACCAGACCATTTCGGCCAAGGCGCGCTTTGCGCAAATGGTGCTCGACAAGAACATGAAAACGCTGCAGCAGGCGACGGGCATCATGCAATTTTCACGGCCAGGCAAATTCCGCTGGGAATACAACAAGCCGTACGAGCAGACCATCGTCGGCGACGGCGCGAAGCTGTGGATTTATGACAAGGACCTGAACCAGGTTACGGTGCGCAAGCTGGACCGCGCGCTGGGATCGAGCCCGGCGGCACTGCTCGCCGGCAGCAACGAGATCGATAAGAACTATACCCTCACCAATCTCGGCAGCCAGGAGGGGCTCGACTGGCTGCAGGCGGTGCCGAAGACACAGGACACCGCGTTCGAGCGGATCAGGCTGGGGTTTGGCAAGGCCGGTCTTGAGGCGATGGAATTGCGCGATCAGTTCGGCCAGGTCACGGTCATCAGGTTCGCGGACGTGGAGCGCAATCCGAAACTGCCCCCCGAGACCTTCAGATTTGCGCCGCCCAAAGGCGCGGACGTCATCACCGAGTAGTCTCGCCCGCACAGCAGTGGACTTATTCGCAAAAAGAGAGCCGCAGGCGCCACTCGCCGAGCGGCTGCGTCCGCGCACGCTCAACGATGTCGTGGGCCAGACGCATTTACTGGGTCCCGGCAAGCCGCTGCGCCTGGCGTTCGAAGCGCACAAGCCGCACTCGATGATCCTGTGGGGGCCGCCGGGTGTCGGCAAGACCACGCTCGCGCGCCTGATGGCGCAGGCGTTCGATGCCGAGTTTATCGCGATCTCCGCGGTGTTCTCCGGCGTCAAGGACATCCGCGACGCGGTGCAGCGCGCCGAACTTGAGCTGCAGCAGTCGGGGCGCCACACCATCCTGTTCGTCGACGAAGTTCACCGTTTCAACAAGGCCCAGCAGGACGCCTTCCTGCCGTATGTTGAGCGCGGGCTCATCACCTTCATCGGTGCGACCACCGAAAACCCTTCGTTCGAAGTCAACAGCGCGCTGTTGTCGCGCGCCGCGGTTTACGTGCTGCAGCCGCTCACCGCCGCCGAACTCGGTGAGCTGCTTGAGCGGGCTCGTTATAACACATTGAATAATATAGATTTTTCTGATGCGGCACGGCAGATACTGATCGCTTACGCCGACGGCGATGCGCGGCGGCTGCTCAATCTGCTGGAGCAGATCGGCACCGCAGCAGGCGAAACCGGAAAAAAAGAGATCGACGAGGAATTTGTCAGGCAGACGCTCACCCAAAGCCTGCGCCGCTTCGACAAGGGAGGCGATGCGTTCTACGACCAGATCTCGGCGCTGCACAAGTCGGTGCGCGGCTCCGCGCCCGATGCCGCGCTCTATTGGCTGACGCGCATGCTCGACGGCGGCGCCGATCCGCTTTACGTCGGCCGGCGCATGATCCGTATGGCGACCGAAGACATCGGGCTGGCCGATCCACGCGCGCTGCGCATCGCGCTTGACGCGTGCGAGACCTACGAGCGCCTCGGTTCTCCGGAAGGCGAGCTTGCGCTGGCCGAGGCCGTGCTGTATCTCGCGGTCGCGCCGAAAAGCAACGCCGCCTATATCGCCTACAACAGTGCGCGCGAGCTGGTCCGCAACGACAAATCGCGGCCGGTGCCGGAACATTTACGCAACGCGCCGACGAAATTGATGAAAGAGCTGGGCTATGGCCGCGAGTACCGTTACGCGCACGACGAGCCCGATGCCTATGCGGCGGGAGAGGATTATTTTCCCGAGGGCATGAAACGGCCCGTGTTCTACGAACCGACATCCTACGGGCTGGAAGCAAAAATCAGGGAACGGCTGGACCGCCTGCGCGAACTCGACCGGCAGGCGGCCGGCAAGGAACGCAAAGACCGGAAGCGGTGAGCCGCACAGATCGCCAATTACCTTAACGCCGCTGCCGCTGATTTTTCTTACCGCTCACCGCTCACCGCTCACCGCTTCCGGCTCACCTCTAGAATCCGTAAAGCCGCGCCGGGTTGCTGACCAGCACGTGGTTACGCCGGGTTTCGTCGGGAATCCAGTCGAGCAGCAGGTCGGCGAGCGCGCCGTCGTTGGGCGCGAGGCCATGCGCGCTGGGGTGCGGCCAGTCCGTGCCCCACACCACGCGATCGGGCGCTGTCGCCACCACTGCCCGTGCAAACGGCGTCACCTCGGGTAAATCGGGCGCCTTTCCGAGGTCGACGAAAAATTGCAGATGCCAGCCCAGCGCTTTGAGGCGGGCAGCGAGGCGCGGCGCCAGCTCCAGCGTGAGGCCCGGCGAGATTGATGCGCACGCCACGCACGCCGGCGCGGTGCATGTCTTCCAGCTCGCGATCGCTGATGCCGTCATCGACTACGGCCACGCCGCGGAACGCAAAAACGCCCGAGCGCATGGCATGAGCATGGCGTTATTGTCAGTGCCGTAGACGCTGGGCTGAAGGGCTGGTTATGGCGCGCAAACTCCGAGATAATGTGGGGCCGTGTATCCGCGGCGATCACGCAAAAAAGGCGAAGAAAATCACGCTTTTCATCCGGTGAGGTCATTCGGGCGCGTGGGATGATGATTGAGGTGGATTGAGGACATCATGCTGGACATACAGTTATTGCGCAGTGATCTTGAAGGGGTGGCGAAACGGCTTGCCGACCGCGGCTTTACGCTTGACGTTGAGGCGTTTCAGGCACTGGAATTCCGGCGCAAGACGATACAGACCGAAACCCAGGAGCTGCAGGCCAGGCGCAACCAGTTGTCGAAGCAGATCGGCCAGGCCAAAGCGAAGGGCGAGGACGCCACCGCGCTGATGGCCCAGGTTACCGCCCAGGCCGATCAGCTGAAGGCGCTCGAGCGGCAACTGCACGAGGTGCAGGCCAGGCTCGACGACATGCTGCTCGTCATCCCCAACGTGCCGCACGCGAGCGTGCCCGCCGGCAAGTCCGCGGAAGACAATCCCGAGGTGAGACGGGTTGGCACGCCGCGCCAGTTCGGTTTTGCGGTCAAGGACCATGTCGATATCGGAGCCGGGCTCGGCATGCTCGACTTCGACGCCGCGTCCAAGATCAGCGGCGCCCGCTTCATGCTGCTCAAGGGACCGCTGGCGCGACTGCACCGGGCGATTGCGCAGTTCATGCTCGACATTCATACCGGGGAGCATGGCTATACCGAGATCTATGCGCCTTATCTGGTCAATGCGGCGAGCATGACCGGTACCGGACAGTTGCCGAAATTCGAGGAGGATTTGTTCGCGGTGCCCCGTAGCGACGGAGAAAAGTTTTATCTGATTCCGACGGCAGAGGTGCCGGTCACCAATATCGTTCGCGACGAGATCATCGCCGGCGACAAGCTGCCGCTCAAGTTTGTCTGCCATACGCCGTGCTTCCGTTCCGAAGCGGGCTCCTACGGCAAGGACACGCGCGGCATGATCCGCCAGCACCAGTTCGACAAGGTCGAGCTGGTGCAGATCACCCATCCCTCCCGGTCGTACGAGTTGCTGGAGGAACTGACCGGTCATGCCGAGACGATACTGAAGAAACTCGATCTGCCGTACCGCACGGTCACGCTGTGCACCGGCGACATGGGTTTTTCTGCGGCCAAGACCTACGACATCGAAGTATGGCTGCCGGGGCAGAACGCCTATCGAGAGATTTCTTCATGCAGCAATTTCGAGGCCTTCCAGGCGCGCCGCATGCAGGCGCGCTTCCGCAACGAAAAGGGCAAGACCGAACTGGTGCATACGCTCAACGGCTCCGGCCTGGCGGTAGGACGCACTCTGGTCGCCATAATGGAGAATTATCAGAATGCCGACGGTAGCGTGACGGTGCCGGAAGCGCTTCGTCCCTATATGGGCGGAACGAATGCTATCGCGCCGCGCTAGTCGCAACCGCCTTGCGCTGGTAAAATCGCGCCTTCGCACGGAGAGGTGCCGGAGTGGTTGAACGGGCCGGTCTCGAAAACCGGAATACGCGCAAGCGTATCGTGGGTTCGAATCCCACCCTCTCCGCCAGCAAGAATGGCCCGCTATGGGCCATTTTCATGTGCGCGATACGTCACGCCTAATGCGCCGCGTGATTTACGCGCGCCGGGGACTATCCCCGCCTCCTTCCTCCATTACTTCGACCACCGCTGTGGCTGTTCCGCCCGCCTGATGAGCTTCTCCCTGCGGAGTATCCCCTGGCGCCGGAGGAACCACGCGAACTTGCTGACGAACCCCGATTCCTTGATGTCACGGCCCCCTGTCCTTTGCCGCTCTCATGAGTCAGGCCGCGTCCGCCTTTCTTGCCAACGTCGCTTTGAGTGATTTTCCGGCCTCCTACGTACACATCGCCGATGGTACGCCCGTAACTGTCCTTGCCGCGGCGCACGATCCTTACTTTTCCTGCGTCGAGCTTCCGCTGGAGGTTTTCTTGGGCTCGACGCCCACCGATGTCGTTCCTCTCGACAGCATATACCCCTTGCAGGCGAATCCGCTCACCGCCGCATCGGATGGTATCGCCATCGATGGCGCGACAACGCGATGCCGCATGAAGATCGAGCGCAAGCAGGAAACCCATGAACATCAAGGGCAGCGTTCTCATGGTTCGCTATTTTCCCCGCGTCGGCCGGCACTGCCAAGCCGTCCTGCCGGTTTCCCGCTGCTATCCCCGGCAGGGGCGGCCCCGATCGGCTGGCCCGCATGTTTCACGAGTAGCCGGCGCGGGGAGGATTTTGTCGAGCGTAAGCAGTCAATGGCCGAGGGGCATGCGGGCTAGGGGTCTATACCACCCCTCTTCGATCTAGCGCCGCCGCGGCCCGCGCGAGACTTTTTCGCGCGCTTCGTTCACCTTCAGCGGTTTTCCGCGAAGGTCCTTGCCATTCAGTCCCGCGATTGCAGCGAGCGAATGGGCCTTGCCCGGCATTTCCACGAAAGCGAAACCTTTGGACGCGCCGGTGAAAAGCTCACGCAGGATCTGCACCGATTTCACCTGGCCGAAGGGCTTGAACAACTCGGTGAGTTCCGGTTCTTCGACTTCAGGCGCTAAGTTGCCTACGAATATTTCCATTGCTGGCTCCTGATGGGTTGGATAGGTAAATCGATAGGCATCGGTGAACTCAGCCTGTCCGCCGGCGCGTGCCGCCGAGCAATGCCGCTGACGGTGTTCTTCCGCCCTGCGTAGCGTGGCGGTGGGAAGCGCGGGCAGGAGTCCGTTGCGGCTCGCCAAAGCTCCTGGATGAGGGAAACTGCTGCCCGGCATTGGAGGCGGGCTGACGATCACCCTCATCATCACCTACACTACCACTTTTAGGGCCGCGATTGCCATCATGATCGCGGTCGGGATTGCGGTTGCGACTACGATTTCCCGGATTTGCTGGCGGGTTCGGGTTTCGCCGGCGCCGCGCGTCGCGGCCGGCGCGCGGCGCCGGTCTGGATTGCGGAGCACGCACTTCCGGTGCCGCTGTCGATGCGGATTCGAAGCCGGGTATCACTTGCTGTTCGATGCGGCGCCCCAACAGCTTTTCGATGGCCGCCAGCAGCGGTTTCTCTTCATGCGAGACCAGCGAGATCGCCTCACCGGTGCTGCCGGCGCGGCCGGTGCGGCCGATGCGATGAACGTAATCCTCGGGCACATGCGGCAAATCGAAGTTGACCACGTGCGGCAACTCTTCGATGTCCAGGCCGCGCGCGGCAATGTCAGTGGCAACCAGGACGCGCACCGTGCCGGCTTTGAAGCCGGCCAGCGCTTTGGTGCGTGCCGGCTGGCTCTTGTTGCCGTGGATCGCGGTGGCTTCGATGCCGCTCTTGCAGAGCTGCTCCGACAGGCGGTTCGCGCCGTGCTTGGTGCGGGTGAAGACCAGCACCTGGCGCCAGTCGCCCGACGACACCAGATGAGCGAGCAAATCGCGCTTACGGTCCTGTCTGACGGGATGGATGCGCTGCGCGACCAGTTCGGATTCCGCGTTGCGGCGGGCGACTTCAACCATTGCCGGGTTGTGCAGCAGACCGTCGGCCAGCTTGCGGATTTCGTCCGAGAACGTTGCCGAGAACAGCAGGTTCTGGCGCTTGGCCGGCAGCAATGCGAGGATGCGGCGAATGTCGCGGATGAAGCCCATGTCGAGCATGCGGTCGGCTTCGTCCAGCACCAGGATTTCCACGTGCGACAGATCGACCGTCTTCTGCTGGACGTGATCGAGCAGCCGGCCGGGCGTGGCGACCAGGATATCCACGCCGCGCCGCAACGCCTCGATCTGCGGGTTGATGTTGACGCCGCCATAGATCAGGGTGGACTTGAGCGGAAGGTGCTTGCCGTAGGTGCGCACGCTCTCTTCAACCTGTGCCGCCAATTCGCGGGTCGGGGTAATGATCAGCGCGCGAACGGGATGGCGCGTCAGAGAGGCTGAAGCATTGGCCGGGGCCATCAGGCGCTGCAGCAACGGCAGGGTAAATCCGGCTGTCTTGCCGGTGCCTGTCTGTGCGCCCGCCAGAACGTCACGGCCTTCGAGAATGACGGGAATAGCTTGCGCCTGCACCGGCGTGGGTTGCGTGTAGCCCTGATCGGCAACGGCGCGTGTCAACTCGGCCGACAGGCCGAGACTTGCAAACAACTGAGTCAATAGAATCTCCTGAGATCGGCCTGCTGCGGCAAAGTGCCGCCAGAACCGGTTCAGGCAGATGCAACTTCGGGTTTAGGAATTCGAGGGAGTTTCGAGAACAACCGCGACAGGACCGGGCCGCAGACCGGATGATGCGGCGCTGAAGTCTTGCCGCGCATTATACACGGTTTTTGCACACCGAAATTTTACTCGACTACAATGAGATAGGATTCACATGATTAACATGATGGTTGAACTTCTGGTTTTTTGATATGCACTCCAAGTGACATATGGTGAAAGCATCGCATCTCAAACCGGTCGCAGCCGGGGATTCGGTCGTCGCCGCGTGGCTTGATGGCACCGCGAGCCGCTATACCCCGGACGAAGCCGGGGCGCTCAAGCACGTGCTCGATTTCGTCGCGCCGCTCTATGCCGGGCGCAGGCTCGCCAGCGGCGAGCCGGTGCTGGCGCATGTTCTGGAAACCGCCGGCATACTGGCTGAACTCAGGCTTGACCACGAGACCCTGGCCGCGGCGCTGTTGTTTCCCTGCCATGATCTTGCGCCGGCCGAGGGGCGGCAGTTGCGCGATAAATTCGGCAGCGCCATCGCCGATCTTACGGAAGGCGTGGTGCGCATGGCGCAGATCGGCGCGCTGTCGAACCGCATGCCGGCCGCGCAGAAGCCCGAACAGCAGGCAACGCAGCTAGAAGTGCTGCGCAAGATGCTGCTCGCCATGGTGCAGGACGTACGGGTGGTGCTGATCAAGCTCGCCGATCACGTGCAGGAACTGCGTCATATCGTCAAATCCGAAGACGAAACCCTGCGGCGCGAATCCGCGGAATTGACGCGCGACATTTTCGCGCCGCTCGCCAACCGGCTCGGCGTGTGGCAGCTCAAGTGGGAACTGGAGGACCTGGCGTTCCGCATTCTCGAGCCCGACACCTACAAGCGCATCGCGCGGCAACTGGACGAAAAACGCGCTGACCGCGAACGCTACATCGAGGGCGTCATTGCGCTTCTGAAGGACGAACTGGCGCGCGCCGGCATTGCTGCGGAAGTCACCGGCCGGCCCAAGCACATATACAGCATTTATAAAAAGATGCATAGAAAAGGTCTTGATTTTGAAGCACTCCATGACCTGCGCGCGGTACGCATCCTGGTCGATGACGTCAAGGACTGCTATGCGGCGCTGGGGCTGGTGCACAATTTATGGTCGCCGATTCCCAAGGAATTCGACGACTACATCGCCAAGCCCAAGAGCAACGATTACCGTTCGCTCCACACTGCGGTCATTGGCCCCGAGGGCAAGGCGGTCGAAGTGCAGATACGCACGCACGAAATGCACCAGCATTCGGAACTGGGCGTGGCCGCGCACTGGCGCTACAAAGAGGGCGTGCGCCATGATAAAAGCTTCGACGAGAAAATCGCGTGGCTCAGGCAGATCCTGGAGTGGAAAGATGAGGTGAACGACGCCAGCGAGCTTGCCGAACAGTTCAAGACCGGGTTGTTCGAAGACACCGTCTATGTGCTGACGCCGCAGGGCCGGGTGATCGATCTGCCGAAAGGGTCGACGCCGATCGATTTTGCCTACCACGTGCACACCGAGCTCGGCCATCGCTGCCGCGGCGCCAAGGTCGACGGTGCGATGGTGCCGCTCAACACGCCGCTCGCGAACGGCCAGCAGGTCGAGATCCTGGCTGCGAAGCAGGGCGGTCCCAGCCGCGACTGGCTCAACCCGCAACTCGGCTATCTTAAAAGCCACGGCGCGCGCACCAAGGTCAGGCAGTGGTTCAACCGCCAGAACTATGAGGCGGACGTGGCACAGGGCCGTGCGCTGCTGGACAAGGAATTGCAGCGCCACGGCCTGACAAAAATCAACCTCGACAAGCTCGCGGGGGAGCTGGGCTTTGCCAGGCTCAACGATTTTCTCGCTGATCTCGGGCGCGGCGAAATCGGCCCCAGGCTGTTGCAGGACGCGTTGCGCGGCGAGAGCGCACCGCAACCGGCGCCACAGGCGACGGAGCCTCTCGTCACGCGCAAGCCGCGCGCCGCCGCCAAGGGCAGCGTACTGGTGGTGGGCGTGGACAAGCTGCTGACGGTTCCGGCGAAGTGCTGCAAGCCGGCGCCGCCCGAACCCATCATCGGTTTTGTCACGCGCGGGCGCGGCGTTACGGTGCACCGCGCCGATTGCGCCAGCATGAGGCGCCTCGATCCCGAGCGCATCGTGACGGCGGAGTGGGGTGAAGCCGGGGGCGCGACTTTCCCGATCGACATCGAGGTCGAAGCGGTGGACCGCACCGGGCTGCTGCGCGACATTTCGGAAGTGCTGTCGCGCGAGCGCATCAATGTCATTGCCACCAACACCGCAAGCCGCGATCTTTCCGCGCGCATGCGCTTCACGCTCGAAGTGGCCCACCTCGATCAGCTGCAGCGCGCGCTGTCCCTGATCCGCGAGGTGCGCGGCGTGGTGAGCGCGGCGCGGCGGTGAGCGTGCCGGTGGTGATAACTTCGCCGACAGCCAACGGATCGAACCGCTGTTGGCGCGCGAGGATATCGGCGAGGAAGGCCAGCGCCAGGCACGGGTGATCGAGCGCATTGGCGCCGTATTCGGGCCGGATATTGCGGTTAGTGAAGCCGATCTTGCGCCCGGCCGTCTTTTCGCCGCGCGCCCGGCGCAGCTTCACGATTTCCGCCGCGACCTCGTAACCCTCGTCCCAGTCAAATCCCGGATTGCGCTCGACGACGGAGGCGATGGTTTTTCCACAATCGAGCACATCGGGCAGCTCAGCGGCAATTGCCGCAAGCCTATCTCTGTGCTTTCTATGTCCTCTGTGGTTGAACCGTTTTTCATTTAGCGCAGCGAAATCCAATGTTGTGATGGCCCCGAGCGCGGATTGCGCGAGAGATTCCTGCCGCGCCAGGCGCGGTAGTCGCGCGCTCCGGTCCACGGGACTTCAACCACCGCATGATTCTCGTAGCCTTTGCCGGCAACCCACTTGCCGCGGCCTGATGGATGCGCGCGTCGGGGTCGTCGATATCATAGAACCGCTCGCCTTGCTTATTGATGTGACCTTTGGCACCGAGAAATTCGGCAAATTTCCATTTCGACGAGATATATGGCCTCCGATGAGGGTTACATTGCCAACACACTGATTTTATTTGAAGCTGCCCCGCGATTCCGCTAAAATGTCGCTTCCTTATGAGTTTTACGTAAATGATGAATGTCATCCATTTGCGTCTCGAATCTCCCCTCTCCGCCTCTGGGAGAGGGGGCGGGGGTGAGGGATTGAGCGTGTCACGCAGTTAAGTAAAGCTCAATAGGCGCGTAGCTCAGCTGGTTAGAGCACCACCTTGACATGGTGGGGGTCGTTGGTTCGAGTCCAATCGCGCCTAC
>JAIESJ010000037.1 GCA_019746155.1 Burkholderiales bacterium | reverse complement strand
TATCTCGACAGCCACGATTACACGGCTCACGCTTGAAGTGGGTGACGCGGAAATCGACAAGACACTCGAGATCATGCGCAAGCAGCGCGTGAGCTACGAGCCGGCCGACCGCGCCGCTGCGGACGGCGACCGCCTCACCATCAGTTACCGGGGTACGATCGACGGCAAGGAGTTCGACGGCTCCGCGGCGCAGGATTCGACGGTCGTGCTTGGCGAAGGGCGGCTGCTGCCGGATTTCGAGAAGCAGCTCGCAGGCATGAAAAGCGGCGAGTCCAAGACGTTTGAATTACGCTTCCCGGACGATTATCATGGCAGGGAGGTCGCGGGGAAAACCGCGAGTTTCAAAGTCAGACTGCTCCAGGTCGCAGCGCCGAAATTGCCTGAAATCGATGCCGAATTCGCGAAAAGCCTGGGTGTGGCCGACGGCGATCTCGACAAGATGCGCGCCGAAGTCAAGGCCAATCTTGAGCGCGAGGTCAAGGCGCGCCTCAGAAACCGCGTCAAGGATCAGGTCATGCAGGCACTGCTCGACGTGACCCAGGTCGAGGTGCCGAAGGCGCTGGTCGAAATGGAAATTCAGCGCATGCAGGCGCAGACGCGCCAGGACTTGGCCGCGCGCGGCATCCCGGTCAAGGACGACACGCCGCTGCCGGCCGAAATGTTCGAGAAACAGGCGCAACGCCGCGTCAATCTCGGCCTGATCCTGGCCGAAGTGGTGAAGACCAACAACCTCCACGCCAGGCCCGAACAGGTGAAAGCGGTGGTCGAAGAACAGGCGCAGAGCTACGAGCACCCGCAGGAGGTGGTCAAGTGGTTCTACCAGTCTCCCGAGCGCTTGCGCGACATCGAGTCGATGGTGCTCGAAGATAACGTCGTCGCCTGGGTGCTGGGCGCGGCCAAGGTTGAAGACAAGACGATTGCATTTGACGAATTGATGGAGAACAAATAATGGCGCGTTACACGGAACCGCAGGGCCTCGGGTTGATTCCGATGGTCATCGAACAAAGCGGGCGCGGCGAGCGCGCGTACGATATTTACTCGCGGCTGCTCAAGGAGCGTGTAGTGTTCCTGGTCGGTCCGGTGACCGAAGTCACGGCCAACTTGATCGTCGCGCAACTGCTGTTCCTGGAATCGGAGAATCCCGACAAGGACATTTCGTTCTATATCAATTCTCCGGGCGGTTCGGTCTCCGCCGGGCTGGCGATTTATGACACCATGCAGTTCATCAAGCCCGACGTTTCCACCTTGTGCGTCGGCCAGGCGGCGAGCATGGGCGCGCTGCTGCTGGCGGCGGGCGCCAAGCACAAGCGCTTCTGCCTGCCCAACTCGCGGGTGATGATCCACCAGCCGATGGGCGGATTCCAGGGGCAGGCTTCCGACATCGAGATCCATGCCAAGGAAATCCTCTATCTGAAGGCGCGTCTGAACGAGATTCTGGCCCGGCATACCGGGCAGAAAATCGAGACAATTGAAAAGGATACCGACCGCGATAACTTTCTGAGCGCCGATCAGGCCGTGACCTATGGCCTGGTCGACAAAGTGCTGATCAGCAGAGCGGAAAGTGCCGTTACGGCTTAGCCGCCCGCGGGCGATGCCGGAAACGTTAACGGTAGCCCGATGTCTTAACCAGTTGAGTATGAGGAAAACCGGACATGTCAGATAAAGTCGGCGGCGAAAAACTGCTCTATTGCTCGTTTTGCGGCAAAAGCCAGCATGAAGTGCGCAAGCTCATTGCCGGCCCGTCGGTATTCATCTGCGACGAGTGCATAGAACTGTGCAACGACATCATTCGCGAGGAAACCCAGGGCGAGCAGGGCGGCAGGAGCGCCAAGTCGGACCTGCCGGTGCCGCACGAGATCCGCGCTATTCTCGACCAGTATGTGATCGGCCAGGATGTCGCCAAGAAAATCCTGTCGGTGGCGGTCTATAACCACTATAAACGGTTGAAGACCATGGCCAAGAACGACGATGTCGAGCTTGCCAAGAGCAATATTCTGCTGATCGGTCCGACCGGTTCGGGCAAGACGCTGCTGGCGCAGACGCTGGCGCGGCTTCTGAACGTGCCGTTCGTGATGGCCGATGCCACCACGTTGACCGAGGCCGGCTATGTCGGCGAAGACGTCGAAAACATCATCCAGAAGCTGCTGCAGAAGTGCGATTACGATGTCGACAAGGCGCAGCGCGGCATCGTCTACATCGACGAAATCGACAAGATTTCACGCAAGTCCGATAACCCTTCGATCACCAGGGACGTATCGGGCGAAGGCGTGCAGCAGGCGCTGCTGAAACTGATTGAGGGCACTATCGCCTCGGTACCGCCCCAGGGCGGGCGCAAGCATCCGAACCAGGAATTCGTGCAGGTCGATACCACCAACATCCTGTTCGTCTGCGGCGGCGCTTTCGATGGCCTCGACAAGATCATCCGCGCGCGGTCGGAGAAAAGCGGCATCGGCTTCGGCGCGGAAGTGCGCAGCAAGGATAACCGCAAGGACATCGGCAAGGCGCTGCGCGACGTGCAGCCCGAGGACCTGATCAAGTACGGACTGATTCCAGAGTTCGTCGGCCGGCTGCCGGTAGTGGCGACGCTGGAAGAGCTCGACGAAGCGGCGTTGATCGAGATTCTGACGCAGCCCAAGAACGCGCTGCTCAAGCAGTATCACAAGATGTTCAGCATGGAGGGCGTGGAACTCGAAGTGCGCGAGGCGGCATTGCGCGCCATTGCGAAGCGCGCGCTCGAACGCAAGACCGGTGCGCGCGGGCTGCGCTCCATCCTCGAGCTGACGCTGCTCAACACCATGTTCGATTTGCCGTCGATGGAAAACGTGGTCAAAGTGGTGGTCGACGAAAGCACGATCGCGGGCGATGCGCCGCCGCTGATGATTTATTCCGACCCGCCCAAGGTGGCCGGGTCCGCCATGTAAGCGCGCCTGCAGCGCCGCAGCTTCCGCAGGCGGTTATGAACAGCCCGGGGCGATCATCCCGCTTGATTTTCGGGAAGTTTCCCCAATGTTAGCGTCACGTATCGTTTTTTTAAGGTAAACCGTCATGTCCAGCCCAGAAGACCAAAGTATCAACCCCTTACAGCTCCCGTTGCTGCCGTTGCGTGACGTGGTGGTTTTCCCGCACATGGTGATTCCGCTGTTCGTCGGGCGCCCGAAGTCCATCAAGGCGCTGGAAACCGCGATGGAAACGGGGAAAAGCATCGTGCTGGTCGCCCAGAAATCGGCGGCCAAGGATGAGCCTGCGCCCGAGGACCTTTATGAAATCGCCAGCATCGCCAATATCCTGCAGATGCTGAAGCTGCCCGACGGCACGGTGAAAGTGCTGGTCGAAGGCAGTCAGCGCGCCCGCATCAACGAGATCATCGACGCCAGGACGCACTATGCGGTGACGGTCACGCCGGTGCCGGCCGACGCCCCTACCGACCACGAGATCGAGGCGATGCGGCGCACCATGATCCAGCAGTTCGATCAGTACGTGAAGCTCAACAAGAAGATCCCCCCCGAGATCCTGACCTCGCTTGCGGGCATTGACGAAGCCGGCCGTCTCGGCGACACCATTGCCGCGCACCTGCCGCTCAAACTCGAGCAGAAGCAGGAAGTGCTCGAGATGTTCGACGTCAAGCAGCGACTCGAGCACCTGCTGAAACTGGTTGAGGGCGAGCTCGATATCCTGCAGGTTGAGAAGCGCATTCGCGGCCGCGTCAAGCGCCAGATGGAGAAAAGCCAGCGCGAATACTATCTGAACGAGCAAGTGAAGGCGATCCAGAAAGAGCTGGGCGAAAGCGAAGAAGGCGCCGATATCGACGAGATAGAGAAGCGCATCAAGGCCGCGCACATGCCCAAAGAGGCGCGCAAAAAGGTCGAGGCCGAGGTGAAGAAGTTGAAGCTCATGTCGCCAATGTCGGCCGAGGCGACGGTGGTGCGCAATTACATCGACGCGGTGGTATCGTTGCCGTGGCGCAAGAAGAGCAAGATCAACGCTGATCTGGTCGCAGCCGAAAAGGTGCTTGATGAGGATCACTATGGCCTGGAGAAGGTCAAGGAACGGATCATCGAATACCTCGCGGTGCAGCAGCGCGTGGACAAGCTCAAGGCGCCGATCCTGTGTCTGGTCGGCGCGCCGGGCGTGGGGAAGACGTCGCTGGGGCAGTCGATCGCGCGCGCGACCAACCGCAAATTTGTGCGCATGTCACTGGGCGGAGTGCGCGACGAGGCGGAGATCCGCGGCCATCGCCGCACCTATATCGGTTCCATGCCCGGCAAGATCCTGCAGAACATGAGCAAGGTCGGCGTCAGGAACCCGCTGTTCCTGCTCGACGAAGTCGACAAGATGGGCATGGATTTCCGCGGCGACCCGGCCTCTGCGCTGCTCGAGGTGCTGGATCCGGAGCAGAACCACACTTTCGTCGATCACTATGTCGAGGTTGAGTACGATCTGTCGGACGTGATGTTCGTCGCCACGGCCAATACGCTCAACATTCCGCCGGCGCTGCTCGACAGGATGGAAGTGATCCGGCTGTCGGGCTACACCGAAGACGAGAAAGTGCACATCGCGACCCGACACCTGCTGCCGAAGCTGATGAAAAACCACGGCCTGAAGCCGGAGGAAATCGTCGTCTCCGACAGCGCGGTGCGCGATATCATTCGCTATTACACACGCGAGGCGGGTGTGCGCGGCCTCGAGCGCGAACTGTCGAAGATTTGCCGCAAGGTGGTGAAGACGCTGGTGCGCGAGAAGGGCAGCCGCAAGGTATCGATCACCTCGCGCAATCTCGACAAGTACCTCGGCGTGCGGCGCTATAGCTACGGCATGGCCGAAAAGAACAACCAGGTCGGCCAGGTATGCGGCCTGGCCTGGACCGAGGTCGGCGGCGAACTGCTGACGATCGAGGCGGCGATCATGTCCGGCAAGGGCAAGATGACCACCACCGGCAAGCTGGGCGAGGTGATGCAGGAGTCGGTGCAGGCGGCGTTGTCGGTCGTGCGCAGCCGTTCCCAGCGCCTCGGCATCCAGCCCGACTTCTACCAGAAGCACGACATCCACATCCACTTGCCGGAAGGCGCAACGCCGAAGGACGGCCCGAGCGCGGGCATCGGCATCTGCACGGCGATGGTGTCGGCGCTTACGGGAATCCCGGTGCGTTCCGATGTTGCGATGACCGGCGAGATCACGCTGCGCGGCGAGGTGCTGCCGATCGGCGGTCTCAAGGAAAAACTGCTTGCGGCGCACCGCGGCGGCATCAAGACCGTGCTGATTCCGGAGGAGAACGTGAAGGATCTGGCGGAAATACCCGACAACGTCAAGAACCGTCTCGACATCCATCCGGTGAAGTGGATCGACAACGTGCTGGAAATGGCGCTGGAGCGCAAACCCGAGCCGCTGCCCGAGCCGCAGGAGGTCGCGCAGCTGCCGCCGGTGAGCGAGACGCCGGCGCCGGCGATCAAGCACTAGCAGCCTGTCGGACTTGGCCCCATTCACCGGGCGCGCAGCGTTCAGGAGTTTGTCGAACCCAATTCCTAAACGCTGGCAAAGCCTTGAAAGATGCGGTAAACTGACGCTTGTCCTGGCAGTTCGATGGGTTCAATTTTGGGGTAGACGCGTGTTGCGCGTCTACCCCAAAATGCTTAGGTGATGCGGGCCGGCTCTGAGCAGGTCGGAACCGAGTTGCAACCGGACTGCATTCCGGGTGCTTAGCTCAGCTGGTAGAGCGTCGCCCTTACAAGGCGAATGTCGGCGGTTCGACCCCGTCAGCACCCACCAGTTGCGAATATGGAGTGGTAGTTCAGTTGGTTAGAATACCGGCCTGTCACGCCGGGGGTCGCGGGTTCGAGTCCCGTCCACTCCGCCATAGTTCCGAAAAGGCGAACCCGGAAAGTTCGCCTTTTTCTTTGGTAAATGGTAAATAGTCAATCACGGTTTCCAGGATATGTTCGATTTTGTCCATAACAATAAACGGCTGCTTCAGATCATTCTCGCGGTGATTCTGCTGCCGTTCGCGTTTTTCGGCATCGATTCCTATTTTCGCGCTGGCGATAGCGTGCAGGGACTGGCAACGGTCGGTGATTCCCGTATTTCACAACGGGAATTCAACGAAGCGCTGCGCGAACGGCAGGACGCCATTCAGCGCATGCTGAACGGCCGCGCCGATGCCGCCCTGCTCGATAATTCCGAGTTGCGGTTTGCCGTGCTCGAAGGGCTGATCCGGCAGCGCCTGCTGATCAATCAGGCACTGCGTTCCGGAATGGTCATCAGCGACCAGCAGCTGCAGAGCGTGATCGGGGAGTTGCCGGTGTTCCAGGATGAGGGCAGGTTTTCGTTCCAGCGCTACGAGCAGTTCCTCAAGTCCCAGGGCATGACGCCGGCAATGTTCGAGACGCGGCTGCGCAACGACCTGATACTGCAGCAGGCCGACGACGCCTACAGCGACAGCGTGTTCATCCCGCGCACCGTCGCCGACCGGCTACTGCGCATCAGCGGGCAGCAGCGTGAAGTGAGCCAGTCCATCGTTGCGCCCGACAGGTTTCTGGCGCAGGTAAAGCTGGAAGCTGATGCCGCAAAGAAATATTACGACGGGCACCAGGACGAATTCCGGATTCCGGAGCAGGCGCGTGTCGAATACGTCGTGCTGTCGGCTGATACCTTGTCGTCGCAAATCCAGGTTGACCCGGCCGAAGTCAGAAAATATTACGAAGCGCATCGCGCGCAGTACGAGATCAGGGAAACGCGGCAGGCGAGTCACATCCTGGTCACTATTGACGCCGGCGCCAGCGCCGAGGCCAGACAGAAGGCGCGTGCCAAGGCCGAGGAGATATACAGTCAGCTCAAGCGTAATCCCGAAAAATTTGCCGAACTGGCCAAACAGTACTCGCAGGATCCGGGGTCGGCGGCAAATGGCGGCGACCTTGGTTTCTTCAGCCGCGGTTCCATGGTCAAGCCGTTCGATGATACCGTGTTTCAGATGAAGGTCGGCGACATCTCGGCTCCGGTCGAGTCGCAGTACGGGTTTCACATCATTCGCCTGACCGCGATCAAGCCCGGTCAGGTGAAAAGCCTGGACGAGGTGCGCGGGCAGATCGAGGCCGAGCTCAGGAAACAGCTCGCCGGCAGGAAATTCGCGGAAATCGCGGAAAACTTCAACAACATCGTGTTCGAGCAGTCCGAGAGCCTGAAACCGGCGGCGGAACTGGCAAGAACCGCCATACAGAAAAGCGGCTGGATCACGCGCGAACATGCCGATGATGCGCGGCTGAACAATCCCAAGCTGTTGCAGGCGATATTTTCCGAAGAGGTGCTCAGGAACAAGCGCAATACCGAAGCGGTCGAGGTTGCCCCGGGTGTGCTGGTTGCGGCGCGCGTCGTCGAGCACAAGCCGGCAGCCGTGCAGCCGTTCGCCGAGGTAAGCGCGGCGATCGTCAAGAAGCTCACCCTGCAACAGGCCGGGCAGCTCGCGATACAGGACGGCAGGGACAAGCTGGAGAAACTGAGGCAAGGCAAGGACGTGCAGGTGACGTGGGGCGCGCCGCAACTGGTGAGCCGTAACGAGGCCAAAGGCATGAGCGAACCGGTCTTGAGGCAGGCCTTCAAGGCTGACGCAGGCAGGCTGCCCGCATACGCGGGAGCGGATAACCCTGGCGGCGGATTCGTGTTGCTCAAAATCAGCCGCGTTGTCGAGCCCGAAAAAACGGCAGCCGACAAGCAGACGGCGCTGACCGAAGAGCTGCGGCAGGTAATCGGTCAGGAGGAAATGGCGGCTTATATCGACAGCCTCAAGCGAAAGACCACCGTCAAAATCAGCAAGGAATTGCTGGAGAAGAAGTAAAAGCAGGTGTCCGGATTAGGGCCTCGGGATGCCGGCAAACCCGCTGGTTTGCCGGCATCCGAATCCCGAATCCCGGGCGCCGGACCCTAGTTGCCCATTCCCCCCACCGTGGTATTGAATCCGCAATCGACGTAGGTGATTTCGCCGGTGATGCCCGAAGCGAGGTCGCTCATCAGGAACGCTGCGACGTTGCCGACCTCCTCGATCGTCACGTTGCGCCGCAATGGCGCATGGTCCTCGACGAATTTGAAAATCTTGTTGAAGCCGCTGATGCCTGCTGCGGCAAGCGTCTTGATCGGCCCCGCCGAGATGGCATTGACGCGAATGCCCTTCGGGCCCAGGTTATGCGCGAGATAGCGCACGTTGGCTTCGAGGCTCGCCTTGGCGAGCCCCATCACGTTGTAACGGGGGATCGAGCGCACCGCGCCGAGATAGCTCAACGTCAGGAGCGCCGACCGGCGGCCCGCCATCATCGGCAGCGCGGCCTTGGCCAGCGCGGCGAAGCTGTAGGAACTTATGTCATGCGCAATGCGAAAGGCTTCGCGGTCCAGGCCGTCAAGAAACTCGCCGGCAAGCGCTTCGCGCGGCGCAAACGCGATCGAGTGCACCAAGCCGTCCAGACCGTCCCAATGCGTCTTGAGTCGGTCGAACAAGAGGGTGATTTCGGCGTCGCTCGCCACGTCACAGGGCAGCACCGGCGAGCCCGGGAATTCCTTGACCAGCGACACGACCCGTTCGCGAACACCTTCGCCCTGATAAGTGAAAGCAAGCGTGGCGCCCTCGCGGTGCATGGCCTTGGCGATGCCGTAGGCGATCGAGCGGTTGGAGAGTAGGCCGGTGATCAGGAATTTCCTGTCTTGCAGAAAGCCCATTATGGCTCCTTGTTGTTATTGCTGCGGCACGGACGTACGGGAAACATACGCCGAATTATAACGTAAGCCGTTGTCAGGCTGCATTTTCAGGGCGGGCAGTTTAAGCTAAACTTCGCGCTCGATGGTTTCATTACTGCACCGCGCGGTACTGCTGGGGGCTGCGCTACTGGCCGGGTGCGACGGCTCGCCGTGGAACAATCCCTATCCCGCCTCCCAGGACGGCGCCAACATCTTCTACTCATCGTTTGCCGAGCGTCCCAAGCATCTTGACCCGGTGCAGTCCTACAGCGAGAACGAATACGTGTTTCTCGCGCAGATTTATCAGCCGCCGCTGCAGTACCACTATTTCAGGCGCCCGTACGAATTGGTGCCGTTCGGCGCGACGGAAGTGCCGCGCGCCGCCTTTTTCGACAGCAAGGGGCGCCGGCTGCCCGACGATGCCGATGCGAAAAGCGTCGCCTACAGCGACTACGTGATTCGCATCAGGCCCGGCATCCTGTACCAACCTCATCCCGCATTCGCTGCCGATGAGCAGGGAAATCTGCTCTATCACAATCTCAAGCCCGGTGATCTCGACGGCATTCATGCATTGGGCGATTTCAAGAAGCAGGGCACGCGTGAACTCACCGCCGCCGATTACGTGCACCAGATCAAGCGGCTTGCTCATCCGCGGCTGCATTCGCCCATTCTCGGACTGATGAGCGGATACATCGTGGGCCTGAAGGAACTTGCCGACGCCCTCGGCACGGCGGAGAAAGGGCTGCCCGCGGACGGATTCCTCGATCTTACACGCTTCGAACTGGAGGGCGCGCAAGTGCTCGACCGCTATACCTATCGCATCCGGGTGCGCGGCAAATACCCGCAGTTCGTCTACTGGCTGGCGATGCCGTTCTTTTCCCCGGTGCCACCCGAGGCCGAGCGCTTCTACGCGCAACCCGGCATGGCACAGAAAAACATCACGCTCGACTGGTTCCCGATCGGCACCGGGCCTTACATGCTGACGGTCAACGATCCCAACCGCCGGATGGTGCTCGAGCGCAATCCCAATTTCAAAGGCGAAGTCTATCCGGACGAGGGCGCGCCGGGCGATGCCGAGGCGGGGCTGCTGGCCGACGCCGGCAAATCGCTGCCTTTCATCGACAAGGTGGTGTTCAGCCTGGAAAAGGAGCAGATTCCCTACTGGAACAAGTTTCTGCAGGGCTACTATGACGCTTCGGGAATCGCCTCGGATACCTTCGACCAGGCGGTGCAGTTCACCGTCCAGGGGGACATTGCGCTTTCGGACGGGATGCGGGAACGCGGCATCAAGCTGCAGACTGCGGTTGCCACCAGCGTTTTTTATCTCGGCTTCAACATGCTCGATCCGGTGGTAGGCGGCTATGACGAGCGCGCCAGAAAACTGAGGCAGGCGATCTCGATTGCGGTCGACCAGGAAGAGTTCATTTCCATTTTTCAGAACGGCCGTGGCATTCCCGCCCAGGGGCCCGTTCCGCCCGGCATTTTCGGCTATCGCGAAGGCAGGGAAGGCATCAATCCCTATGTTTACGATTGGGTCGACGGCGCACCGCGCCGGAAATCCATCGAATACGCCAGGCAACTGCTGGCCGAGGCCGGCTATCCCGACGGCCGCGACGCCGGGACCGGTCAGCCGCTGCTCATCAACCTCGATACGACTGCAACCGGCGTGGGCAGCAAATCCAGGCTGGACTGGTATACCAAGCAATTCGAAAGACTCGGCGTGCAGCTCGCGGTGCGCGCCACCGATTACAACCGCTTCCAGGACAAGCTGCGCAAGGGCAATGTGCAGCTTTATTTCCTGGGCTGGAACGCCGACTATCCCGATCCGGAGAATTTCCTGTTCCTGCTGCACGGCGCGCAAAGCAAGGTCCGGACTGCTGGCGAGAATGCCTCGAATTATGCCAATCCGGAGTTCGACCGCCTGTTCGAGCAGATGAAGCACATGTACAACAGTCCGGAGCGGCAGGCGATCATCGACCGCATGGTCGAGATTGCGCGCCATGACGCGCCGTGGGTGTGGAGCTTCTTTCCCAAGGATTACACCTTGCACCACGCCTGGGTCTACAACCGCAAGCCCAACCAGATGGCCCAAAACGGGCTCAAGTACCAGCGCATCGACCCGGCGCTGCGCGAGAAAATGCGGCGCGAATGGAACCAGCCGGTAGTGTGGCCGGCGGCGCTCATCCTGCTCGCGCTGGCGGCGAGCATGGTTCCCGCGATCGTGGTGTTCCGCCGCCGCGAGCGCCGGACCGCAACGCGTGCGCCGGGCGAGACGGCGCGTTAAGACCGAATGGACAGGATAATATGGTTTCTTACATCCTCCGGCGCCTGCTCTATGCCATTCCGATCCTGATCGGCGTCAACGTCATCACCTTTGCGCTGTTCTTCGTCGTCAACACGCCGGACGACATGGCGCGGGTGCATCTGGGCGTCAAACGCGTCACGCCCGAGGCGATCGTCAAGTGGAAGCAGGAACGAGGATATGATAAGCCATTGTTATTTAATGAAAATTCATCCGGTGCCGGCAAGCTTTCCGACACCATTTTTTTCGAGAAATCGGTCAAGCTGTTCATGTTCGATTTCGGCCACTCCGACCAGGGACGCGATATCGGCTACGACATCCGCACGCGCATGTGGCCGAGTCTGGCGATCGCGCTGCCGGTGTTCCTGCTGGGGCTCGTCGCCTACATCGCCTTTGCGCTGCTGATGGCTTTTTTCCGTGCCACCTACATCGATTTCTGGGGCGTGGTGCTGTGCGTGGCGATGATGTCGATCTCCGGGCTGTTCTACATCATCGGCGGCCAGTATCTGATCGGCAAGCTGTGGAATCTGGTGCCGATCTCGGGCTATGACGGCGGCCTCGATGCATTCAGGTTCCTGCTGCTGCCGGTGCTGATCGGCGTGGTGAGCGGCATCGGCTCCAACGCGCGCTGGTACCGCACCATATTTCTCGAGGAGATCAACCGGGACTACGTGCGCACCGCGCGCGCCAAGGGCCTGTCGGAAATGCGCGTGCTGTTCCGGCATGTGCTGCAGAACGCGCTGATCCCGATCCTGACCGGCGTGGTGGTGGTGATCCCCCTGCTTTTCATGGGCAGCCTCATCACCGAGGCATTTTTCGGCATTCCGGGGCTGGGTAGCTACACCATAGACGCTATTCAATCGCAGGATTTCGCGGTGGTGCGCGCGATGGTGTTCCTGGGCTCGGTGCTCTACATCATCGGTCTCATCATGACCGATATTTCCTACACGCTGGTCGATCCGCGGGTGCGGCTGGAGTGAGGTGCGAAAAGTGAAGGGTGAAGGGTGAAGGGTAGAACCAGCAGCTTCAATGGTGTGGCCGTTCTCCCGGCAGGCAGGGGATGCCGCCATGCCGTTTAAGCCGGTTATTCTCTGGACCGACGCGCTGGTGTTCGTGCTGGTGGCGGCGGCACTGCTGTTCGCATGGTACGTGCGACGGCACGAGCACTTGCTGGCGCCGTGGCGGCGCGTGGCGCGCAGCGCGAGCGGCATGGCGGCGCTGACGGTATTGTGTTTTTTCATTATTGCCGGGCTGCTGGATTCCTTGCATTACCGGCCGGCGCTGCCGAACCAGGGCGGCCCGCGGGTCTATGCGGTCGAGGTGCTGAGCGTACTGGATGCCGCGGTCGGACCGCTGCGCACTCAGAAGGAGAAGACCTATTCTGCGCCCTTGGCAACCCATCTCTACGCCAGGGAAACCATGGAACTGCCCGACGGCAGGCAGGTGCGCGACTACCCCCGGCTTAAGTTCGGCGGCGCCCATCTTGAAGACCCCGAGGCTGACCGGGCGTCAGACATCGCCAGGCGCACGCTCTACGGCGTTGCCGCGGGCGCCATCGCATGGCTGGTGGCGGCGACACTGTTGTGCGCGCTGATCGCGAGCCGCGGCGGGACCCATATCGACGCGGCATGGCGGGCGATCTGGCGTGCCGGGACCGGGGTGCCGTGGCGCGCGGTGCTGATCACGCTGGGGCTCGTCCTGCTCGTTGTGGGGCCGGTCATCGCGCTTTCCATCCGCTACCATGTGCTGGGCACCGACAAAGTCGGGCAGGACGTGTTCTACCAGGTGCTGAAAAGCATACGCACCGGGCTGGTGATCGGCACGCTGACGACGCTGGTCATGCTGCCGTTCGCACTGCTGCTCGGCATCATGGCGGGCTATTTCCGCGGCTGGATCGACGACGTGATCCAGTACGTCTACACCACGCTGTCTTCGATTCCCGGCGTGCTGCTGATTGCCGCCGCGGTGCTGATGATGCAGGTTTATATCGAAACGCATGCCGAGCTGTTCGAGACGGTGACCGCGCGCGCCGATCTCAGGTTGTTGTTTTTGTGCATCATTCTCGGCATCACCAGCTGGACCGGGCTGTGCCGGTTGCTGCGCGGCGAGGCGTTGAAGCTGCGGGAAATGGAATACATCCAGGCGGCGCATGCCTTCGGGGTTTCCCATTGGCGCGTGATCACGCGCCACATCCTGCCCAATGTGATGCACATCGTGCTGATCGCCATCGTGATGGATTTCAGCGGGCTGGTGCTGGCCGAAGCGGTGCTGTCCTATGTCGGCATCGGCGTCGACCCGTCAACCATCAGCTTCGGCACCATGATCAACAACGCGCGGCTGGAAATGGCGCGTGAGCCCATGGTGTGGTGGTCGCTCGCCGCCGCCTTCTGTTTCATGCTGGTGCTGGTGCTCTCCGCCAACCTGTTTGCCGACGCGGTGCGCGACGCCTTCGACCCGCACGTGCGCGTGGCGCGACCTTTCAGTTTCAAGACAGTCTCGGCTCAAAAAGCATGAAAACCGCAGATGAATGCCGATAAAACAAGGATCAAAAATCCTGTGAATCCTGTCCATTAAACATGACTGACAGTCCGCTGCTCCGCATCGAAAACCTGCGCACCTGGATCGACACCGGCGACGCGATCGTGCGCGCGGTCGACGGCCTGTCGCTCACGATAGGGCACGGGGAGACCTTCGCGCTGCTCGGCGAATCGGGCTGCGGCAAGTCGATCACCGCGCTGTCGGTGATGCGGCTGCTGCCGGAGGCCGGACAGATCGTGGGCGGCACGGTCGAGCTGGACGGCGAGAATCTGCTCGCGCTCCCCGAGACCGAGATGCGCAAGGTGCGCGGGCGCCGTATCGCGATGATTTTCCAGGAGCCCATGCTTTCCCTCAATCCGGTGATGACCGCCGGCGCGCAGATCGCCGAGACGCTCAGGTGCCATACCGATCTGGAAGGCGCGGCACTGGAGCGGCGCGTGCTGGAACTGCTCGACGCGGTGCGCATTCCCGACGCGGCGCGGCGGCGCAACGAATATCCGTTCCAGCTCTCGGGCGGCATGAAACAGCGCGTGATGATCGCGATGGCGCTCGCCTGCGATCCCGGGCTGCTGATCGCGGATGAGCCGACCACCGCGCTCGACGTGACGATACAGGCGCAGGTGCTCGACCTGCTGCGGGATCTGCAGCGCCGCCGCCGCATGTCGGTATTGCTCATTACCCATGACCTGACGGTGGTCGCGGAAATGGCGCACCGCGTGGCGGTGATGTACGCCGGCGAGATCGTCGAGACCGCGGACCGCGAATCGTTCTTCGCGCAGCCCAGGCATCCCTATTCGCAGAAGCTGTTCGATTCGCTGCCGGCAAAGCATAAACGCGGCGTTGCGCTCGCGGTGATCCGCGGTAGCGTGCCGCCGCTCACGCGCCAATTCTCCGGTTGCCGCTTCGCCGAGCGCTGCGATCATGCCTGGGAACTCTGCCGCGGCACGGTGCCGGCGTGGCACGACCTGGGTAACGGACAGGGGGTGAGATGTCACCTGTACAAGGACAGGGATGAAGGCGGAAGGCGGAAGGCGGAAGGAAAAAGTGACCAGGTTTCAACTCATCCTTCATCCTTCGTCCTTCATCCTTCTGACGCGGGCGCTCTACTGCGTGTGCAGGATCTAAAAGTTCATTTTCCTGTGCCTCGCGGCGTATTGAGGCGGGTCGTCGCCCACGTCAAGGCGGTGGACGGGGTGACGCTGGCGATCGGGGCCGGCAGGACGCTGGGACTGGTCGGCGAATCCGGCTGCGGCAAGACCACGGTGGGCAAAAGCATTTTACAGCTGATCGAGCCGACCGCCGGTAAGGTCGTGTTCGATGGCGAGGATCTGGCGCGTCTGAATCGTTCGCAGATGCGTGTGCGCCGCCGGCATGCCCAGATCATTTTCCAGGATCCATATTCGTCGCTCAACCCGCGCATGCGCGTGGCGGAAACGATCGAAGAGGGCATGGCCGCGCTGGGCATAGGCCATGACCGTGCCGAGCGCCAGGCGCGCATCGATGCGCTGCTCGCCGAGGTCGGCCTCTCGCCCGACGCGGTCAAGTACCGCTATCCCCATGAATTCTCGGGCGGACAGCGTCAGCGCATCGCGATCGCACGCGCGCTGGCGGTGGAGCCGCGGCTCATCATCTGCGACGAGCCGACCAGCGCGCTCGACGTTTCCGTGCAGGCGCAGATTCTCAATCTGCTGAAGGACCTGCAGGCAAGGAAGGGTCTGGCGTATCTCTTCATCACGCACAACATCTCGGTGATCGAGTTCCTGGCCGATGAGGTGGCCGTGATGTATCTGGGGCGCATCGTCGAATACGGCAGCGTCGAAGAGGTGCTTGAAACCCCCAGGCATCCCTACACGCGCGCGCTGCTGTCAGCGGTACCGGTGATCGACAAAGTGACGAAACGGGAAGTGATCAAGCTGCGGGGCGATTTGCCCTCGCCGGTCAACCCGCCGCAGGGCTGCCATTTTCATCCGCGGTGCCCCCAGGCGCTGCCGCAGTGCAAACAGGCTTATCCGGGGAAAACCGCTTTCAGCGCCACGCACTCGGCGCGCTGCCATCTTTACCCACCGTAATCCCGGAGCCGATAAAGTCTTGAGCCTCGAGAACGGTCCCGAATAGCCGCTGTTATTCGGAAAAAAGTGGGGCGGTTTTTCTTTTGGCAGTCCGTCGGGCAAAAGCCCGGCAGACTGCCAGTCTTACTGTGTTATAAAACGTCTCCTTCCCCTTCAAGGAGAAACGCGGTGATGGTGCGCGGCGCGTTGGCGGGTCTCACTGTGTTACAAAGCGTCTCCCTCCCCTTCAAGGGGAGGGTTGGGGTGGGGATGGGTTGGCATCGGCCTGCGTTTTCTCCATCCCCATCCCCATCCTGTCCTTCCCCTTGTCCCCCAAGGGGACTTCCTTCAGGGCGAGGGGAAGGAACCTGCTGACAGGCTTCTGATCATGGAGATTTTGTGACGCAGTAGCAGCTGTCGGGCTTGGCCCCCATTCACCGGAATGGGTGGTGTTGCCGATCCGGCCACGACATGGTGCACGGGCCATGGGGCGGGAATTCCCCGCCAGGTCGTCGGCAAAGGCGCGCGGACTCGTTAGTGGCTGGCGAAGCCACCCGCTTGCGGGAAGCGCGCGCAAGCCCCACTCCCGCAACCGGGCGTTCCGCTAACGTGTCGTGGGGGCATTGCCGGCCTGCTTGTTTGCGCTTGTCGGCAAAGGATTGCCGACCTACGACTACTGCCATCTTTACCCGCCGTAATCCCGAAATCGATAGCTTCGTTGATTTCTTGGGGACGCGATCACAAATCACGAGCCACGAACCACGAGCCACGAATCACCGATCTTTCTGGTTCTGCGCAACAACGACTTTCTTCGTGCCCGAGGCGGGAGCGCGTATCGTGACTGTCACGCGCCTGGCGGGAGAGCGGGTGGACGTAACCGCTTTCTTGCGCGCGGCCTGGCGCTGCGCCACTTTCCGCGCAGCAGCGCCGCGTTGCGCGTAGTGCACGGCCTTGATGGCTTTGGGCAGCGTGACCCGTGGCGCCGGCAGGTCCGGCAGGTTGGGCGTGCTGTTGCCCTTAACGGGCACCAGCAGCACCAGGCCGGTGGTGATTTTCTTGCGTCCGTTAATGCCGTTGATTTCCTTGAGCCGGGCGAGCGAAATGCCGTACCGGTCGGCGATCTTTTCCGGTTTCTCGCCGGCTTTGACGGTGTAGGCCTGCCACGACACCAGCGGCTTGTCGTGATTTTCCAGATTGGCGAGAAAGGTCTGGACCTTGTGCCTGGGCAGCACGAGGGTGTCCACGCCCTCAGCCTTGATCACCGGCCTGTTGTGGGCCGGATTGAGGAATTTGAATTCATCCAGCGGCATTTCGGCGAGCCTGGCGGCCAGCTTGACGTCGATGTGCACTCTGGTCGCAACGGTCGCAAAGTACGGCTCGTTGGGTATTTCCGCCAGCCGCAGCCCGAAGCGGGCCGGATCGGCGATGATGTTCTTGACCGCCTGCAGCTTGGGCACATAAGCGCGCGTCTCGGACGGCAGGTTCAGACTCTCGTAATCGGTCGGCAGGCCCTTGGCCTGGTTTTTCGCGATGGCCCGGCTGACCGCGCCTTCGCCCCAGTTGTAGGAAGCCAGCGCCAATTCCCAGCTGCCGAACTGGGCGTAGAGTTTCTCCAGATAATCGAGCGCGGCATTGGTGGCGGCGATGATGTCGCGGCGCCCGTCGTACCACCAGTTCTGCCGCAATCCGTAGTGCTTCCCGGTGGACGGGATGAACTGCCAGATGCCGGAAGCGTGCGAGCGCGAGTAGGCCTGCGGGTTGTAGGCCGACTCGATCATCGGCAGCAGCGCGATTTCCGCCGGCATTTTACGCCGTTCGACTTCCTCGACGATGTAGTAGAGATAGCGGCTGCTGCGCTCGACCATGCGCGCGACATAATCCGGGCGGCTCGAATACCACTCCTCCCACTCGCGCACCAGCGGGTTGTTGAGGTCGTTCATCCTGAACCCGTTGCGCACGCGCTGCCACAGATCGGCGGGCGGTATATCCGCGGCTTTGGACAGGAGCGCCGCTTCGGCGGCTGTCGCTACAGCCGCCGGTTGCGGTGGCGTGGACGGCGGCACCGGTGCTGCTGCTGCGCGCTCCGCAATGACCGCTTCGCTGCCGGAAAGAGCGGGCTCGCCGGCTGTCGGCAATTGCGCGCAGGCTGACGCCAGGGCGGCTATAGCGAGCAGGGTGATCGTTCTTGACGCCATCGAGGCCTTTTGATTCTTCTTGGTTAGTTGTCGGACGTCCGCATGGTAACCAACCCTGCTGCAGGCGGTCAAGAGGAAAATTGCTTAATAATCATGGCTAAACGTAGAAAACAGCCATTTCTTGTCCCGTTCGTCAAAAACTGTTTTTCCATTCCCTGAGCGCGGCCAGCACACTTACCGGGTCGCTTAACCGCCTGCCTGCATACGTGCTGGCCGACGCAATCACGCTGGGGTCATTACAACGCAAAAAAGGATTGGTGGCTTTTTCCTGGCCGATGTCGGAAGGCAGGGTGGGCAGGTCCTTGCTCCGCAGTTCTTGTGCGCGGGATTCCAGCGCGAGCAGCGCGGCGTTGCCGGCATCGGCGGCTTTGGCGAAGCGGATGTTGGACAGCGTATACTCGTGGCCGCAATAGACGCGGGTGGCATCGGGCAGCTGTGCCAGCCGCGACAGCGAGTCGTGCAT
>JAIESJ010000103.1 GCA_019746155.1 Burkholderiales bacterium | reverse complement strand
GGCGTGCGCCGTTCCATGCGGTCTCCACTTTGTCGCAAGAACGGCTGGGACGGCCACCCTTGATGCGCGCATACGCTGATTTCTCGACACGGTAATCCGGCTCCCGTGATCCCGCAATCGTTCATCCAGGAGCTGCTCAATCGCGTCGATATCGTCGACGTGGTGGACCGTCACGTGAAGCTGAAGCGCGCCGGCGCCAATTATGTCGCGTGCTGTCCGTTTCACGGCGAGAAAACGCCCTCCTTCACGGTGAGCCAGAGCAAGCAGTTCTATCATTGCTTCGGCTGCGGCGCGCACGGCACGGCGATCAGCTTCATCATGGAATACAACGGCACGGGCTTTGTCGATGCCGTGAAGGAGCTTGCGCAAAGTGTCGGCTTGCAAGTGCCCGAAGTGCATTCCGGGCAGGCTGCGCGCAAAGCCGGGGAAGGCGGGGATCTTTATGGCGTGCTGCTTCAGGCGGCGCAGTTCTATCGCGCCCAGCTCAAGGAAGCCCCCCATGCGATCGAATACCTCAAGCGGCGCGGCTTATCCGGCGAGATCGCGAAGCGCTTCGGCATTGGCTACGCGCCTGCCGGCTGGCAGAGTCTCGCCGCCGCTTTTCCCGAGTACAGCGCCCAGGCGCTGGTCACGGCAGGGCTGGTCAAGCACAGCGAAGAGGGCAGGCGCTACGACATATTCCGCGACCGCATCATGTTTCCCATTGTCGATGTGCACGGCAACGTGATCGGCTTCGGCGGGCGGGTGTTGGAGAGTGGAGACGCCGGCTCCGCGGGGGAGGGAAGCGCGGACTCCGCCGCTCGGGGCTCGCCGAAATACCTCAACTCGCCGGAGACGCCGGTGTTCGAGAAAGGGCGCGAACTCTACGGCCTGTATCAGGCGCGGCGCGCGATCCGCGACGCCGGCCGCGTCATCGTGGTCGAAGGCTACATGGACGTGGTGGCGCTGGCGCAAGCGGGCGTCGAGTATGCAGTGGCCACCCTCGGCACCGCGACCACGCCGATGCACGTGCAGAAACTGCTGCGCCAAACCGACGAAATCGTGTTCTGTTTCGATGGCGACGCTGCCGGACGCCGCGCGGCGTGGCGCGCGCTGGAAAACAGCCTGGGCCAGCTCGTCGACGGCAAACAGCTGCGTTTTCTGTTCCTGCCGCAAGGCGAAGATCCCGATACCTATGTGCGCCGGCAAGGCAAGGCGGCGTTCGAGGTGTTGCTCGACAAGGCGGTGCCGCTGTCGCAGTTCCTGCTCGACGAACTGGCGGCGCGCGTTGATCGCGGCACCACCGAAGGCCGGGTCAAACTGCTGCAGGATGCGAAACCGCTGGTGCAGCAGGTTGCCGCACCCTTGCTGTCCCTGCTGCTGCGCAAGCAGCTGGCGGAACTGGCGGGTGTTACGCAGGCGGAACTCGACGGCCAATACCGGA
Organism: Burkholderiales bacterium; assembly: GCA_019746155.1. Classification (GTDB taxonomy): domain Bacteria; phylum Pseudomonadota; class Gammaproteobacteria; order Burkholderiales; family SG8-41; genus CAKKQX01. The sequence goes on along the minus strand of JAIESJ010000103.1, from coordinate 16,746 downwards.
TCAAATCTCAGTTCAAGGCTCAGGTGCCGGCGAAGCGTCCTACTCCCGCCAATCTCAGCCTGGTCCAGAAGCTGATTGCACGATTGATGTTCAACTCCGAACTTGCGAAGTTGCTCAGTCGCCACGAAATTGCCGGCTTTCTGGACAATACAGGCGTCAGGGTGGATGCCGGGGAACTCAAGGCCCTGTACAGCATGCTTGAAGCTTTGGAGAACGAGCGCAACATTACGAATTTCAGTGAATATTTTCGCGACACCGAATACCGGCAAGTATTCCTTTCGCTGGAACCGGTGTTGTTTCATCTTGAAGAGACCCGGCTCGAAAAATCGCAACTCGAGCAGGAGATTCTGGATGGTTGGAAAAACCTGCTGCTGCATGCGCAAAACGATGCCGCTCGCCGGGCTCAGATGACAAAACCCGGGGTGGCGAAGCCAACTGAAGCGGGCGATTCCGGAAAAATCATTTTAAAACAATCTGTTACGGAAACGTTGGCCAAGTGAAGCCGGGCCAGAATTAGGGTATAATTCCACACTTTTTTTCGGCGAAATCTCTCGGCGGGGATTGAGACATGGCAAAACTAAGGAAATCGGCTACGGTGAAGAAGGTCGCGGCAAGGAAGAATTCCGCTACCAAGGCGAAGGTTGCGGCCAAGTCCAAGGCCAAAACCCGGCTCGTTGCCAGGAAGAAACCGGTCGCCCGAGCGCGGCCCGCGGCAAAAACGAAGTCGAATCTCAAGAAATCGGCGAAGCCGTCGCCCCGCGTCAAGGTCAAGACCCACGCGGCATCGAAGCAGAAGGTCTCGCAAAAAGACAAACGGCTGGCAAAGGTCAAAGCTGCCGCCAAAAAAGTCCTGCTCAAACAGCAGCAGGCCGTCAGCGGCAAGCCCGAACCTAAAGTCAAACCCGGCCGGCGCGACAAACTGACCGCCAAGGAGAAGGCGCTGGTCAAGGAATTCGAGCGCAAGGAACTTTCTCCCGCCGACGCCGAAGCGCGCCGCACGCGCCTGAAGAACCTGATCGTGCTCGGCAAGGAGCGCGGCTACCTTACCTACGCCGAGATCAATGACCATCTGCCGGACGACATGCTGGATGCCGAGCAGATCGAGAACATCATCAGCATGATCAACGACATGGCCATCCAGGTCTATGACGAGGCACCCGATGCCGAGACGCTGCTGATGTCGGACGCTGCGCCGACGGTTGCCGACGAGGATGCCGTGGAAGAGGCGGAAGCCGCGCTGTCCACCGTTGATTCGGAGTTCGGCCGCACCACCGACCCGGTGCGCATGTACATGCGCGAAATGGGCTCGGTCGAGTTGTTGACGCGCGAAGGCGAAATCGAGATCGCGAAACGCATCGAAGACGGACTCAAGCACATGATCCAGGCGATTTCGGCGTGTCCGACCACGATCGCCGAAATCCTCGCGCTTGCCGACAAGATCGAGAAGGACGAAATCCGCGCCGACGAAGTCGTCGACGGCCTGATCGACCCCAACGCGGAAGAGGAAGTCGTCGATGAGGCGTCGGAAGTCGAAGATGAAATTGATGCAGACCTCGAGGACGAAGAAGAACAGGATGAAGAGCGCGCGGCAGCGGCGCAAACCGCCGATTTGCTGAGGCTCAAGGAAGAGACGCTCAAGCGCTTCGCGGTGATCCGCACGCTCTACAACAAGATGACGCGCGCGCTGGCCAAGAACGGCTCGCGCAGCCGCGCCTACCTCCAGGCGCGCGATGCGATTTCCAACGAGTTGATGAACATCCGCTTCTCGGCCAAGCAGGTCGAAGCGCTGTGCGACGGATTGCGCAAGCTCGTCGATGAGGTGCGCGGCCATGAGCGCGAGATCATGGATCTGTGCGTCAACAAGGCGCGCATGCCGCGTCAGCACTTCATCAAGGAGTTTCCCGGCAAGGAAAGCAATCTGCGCTGGGTGGCGAACGAGGTTGCCGCGCGCCGGCCGTGGAGCGATACGCTCGCGCGCTTTGAGCCGGCGATCGTCGAACAGCAGCAGAAGCTGCTCGACCTGCAGGCCCGCGTCGGCATCCCGATCAAGGAACTCAAAGAGATCAACCGCCAGATGTCCACTGGCGAGGCCAGGGCGCGCCGCGCCAAGCGCGAAATGACCGAGGCCAACCTGCGGCTGGTGATCTCGATCGCCAAGAAGTACACCAACCGCGGACTGCAGTTCCTCGACCTGATCCAGGAGGGCAACATCGGCCTCATGAAGGCGGTCGACAAGTTCGAATACCGCCGCGGCTACAAATTCTCGACTTACGCCACGTGGTGGATACGCCAGGCGATCACGCGCTCGATCGCGGACCAGGCACGCACCATCCGCATCCCCGTGCACATGATCGAGACCATCAACAAGATGAACCGCATCTCGCGCCAGATTCTGCAGGAAACCGGGCAGGAGCCCGACCCGGCGCTGCTCGCCGAAAAGATGGAGATGCCGGAAGAGAAAATCCGCAAAATCCTCAAGATCTCCAAGGAGCCGATTTCGATGGAGACGCCGATCGGCGACGACGACGATTCGCACCTGGGTGATTTCATCGAGGATCAGTCGACCATGGCGCCTTCGGACTCGGCGGTCTACGCCAGCCTGCGCGGTGTGACCAAGGACATTCTTGACACGCTGACGCCACGCGAAGCGAAAGTGTTGCGCATGCGTTTCGGCATCGAGATGAACACCGACCATACCCTCGAAGAAGTCGGCAAACAATTCGACGTTACGCGCGAGCGCATCCGCCAGATCGAGGCCAAGGCGCTCAGGAAACTGCGCCATCCGTCGCGCTCCGAACGGCTGCGCAGCTTCCTCGACACGGAGAACTAGGCGTTTGTCGGACTCGTGTTCGACAAACTCCTAAAATGAACAAGCACCAAGGAACGGGGTGAAAAGAACGCCATGCAAGAGATGTTTGTTTCGACCGAAACGGCGTTTCGACACGCAAAGTTTCTTAAGCAGCCTGTCGCCGAAGCGTCGATCAACGGCGATTCATTGGATCGGTCCCTTTTTCCGTGAAATTTCCATTAGGAGTTTGCCGGGCCAATGCCCGGCAAACTCCTGGGGGTCGTTAGCTCAGTCGGTTAGAGCAGGGGACTCATAATCCCTTGGTCGTTGGTTCGAGTCCAACACGACCCACCATTACAATCAAGCAGTTAGAACCACCCTCTAAGCTGCCGTTTTGCCAACGTGGGGGAATCGTGGAGAAATCAGTACCACGTTTCCTTTCCTGCCGGTCTCGATCCGCGAGGCTGCAGCGGCCAAGTGTTCAGTGCCAAACTTCGCGTAACGATCCACCATGCTGCGGGTCTTCCACCCGCCCAGCTCCTTGAGCTCGTCGCAGCTTGTCCCCGACTGGCGATGCCACGACGCCCAGGTGTGCCGCAGATCATGAAAACGCAGGTCGCCTAGCTCTGCCTTCCTTACCGCGGTTTGCCATGCGGTATTGGTCAGTTCATACCGAATCGGCTTGCCGCGAAACGTAAAGCAAAACTGAGGATGCTTCCCGCGCTCACCTTTGAGCACAGCAATTGCATCACGGTTCAGCGGAACGCCTCGCGGCGTGCCATTCTTGGTTTGGTCTAACCATGCCGTTTCACGCTGCAAATCGACACGTTCCCATTCCAAGCCGGTTATCTCCCGCGCTCGGCAGCCTGTGGCCAAGGCAAAGCGCACGATGGCGGCCAGGTGAGGAGGGCAGAACATGAGCAGCCTGTCTGCTTCCTCCCTCGACAACCATCGATCACGCTCGACCTCGCCAGGCAGAAGCCGCACCTTGGGAATGCTCTCCGTCCACTGCCAATCGTAGTGAGCCATGCGAAGGATGCTGCGAACCAGCGCGAGACAGCGGTTTACTGTCGCGGGCATGTTTCCCTTCCTGAGCTCACCCTCGCAGATTTTCCAGATCACATCCCCGTTTATGTCGTTAAGCCTTAACTTACCCAGATACGGGTCAAGCTTGCGACACAATCGGCGCTGCTTATCAATATCCCGAAGGCATGCCTTGATCGAGAGATACCGGATAACGGCTTCCTGCCAAGTGCGCTTTGGTTTTATTCCGAGGTGCGCTTCCCTGAAAGCATCATGTTTCAGCTTTAAGAGGAGGGCTTCTGCTTCTGCTCGGCTTTTAGTCCTAGTGCTCTGGCGTATGCGTCTGCCGTCGGATAAGACAACATCAATCCACCAGAAAGGTGAGTCGCCCCGCCGGTGGATTCCGGTTTCACGGGCCATAAAGTTTCCTTTCCGGCCCGCCCTCGACGCTTATATTCATCAAGCCAGGCGTCCAAGTCAACCACATCATAGACACAACGACGACCGAGCTTAATAAACGGTACTTGCAGCTCGGCGAGTAGCGTGACCCCGATCCCGAGGTATCGCGCCGCTTCCTCTTTCGAAAGACAGCGCGCAGACGGCAAAGCCAGCCCCGCGCCCGCATCATTCGCCCCGTGTGGCTTTGTGGTATCGGACGGCATCGCGGTCCACCTCGTCAGATGTGCTGGCCTCGTGGCGCAGGCTCGGCCCGTTCAGCCGCGTATTAAAGCGCCGTTCCTTGATGCTCACCTGTTGCGCGATCCACGCTTCAAACTCGGTTTCGAGCTTGTCCCGGCAGCGGCCCTCATGGAAGTCCCGGCACTTTTCCAGGAGCAGCAGCCCGCCCTGGTCATAGTCGCGGAGCTTGTGAATGGCCATGAAACTGGTGAGCAGCGCCATATGAAAGCGCAGCAGACGTTCCACAGAGGGCACGCGCGCCGCCGAATAGGTACGGGTCAGCGGCACATCATCCAGACGCCACACGATGGCCGCCAGACGTTGCCAAAGCGGATGGGTGGGCCAGCGGCCCCGGTTCGAGTCCCCGGCATCAGGAATGGCTAATCTAAGCCAGGTGCTGGCCGCATAGCCCCAGATGCCGCCGAGGTATTCCAGGGTCTGAGGAAAGGTACGCAGCCCCAGCTGGGCCAGGACCGCCCGCATGCACTGGAACTCCAGCCGCCAGACCCGGGATTGCCCATCCCAGCCTGCCCGCCGCCAGGGTTCATGAAAGAAGGTCTTGCCGCTTTTGAGGATTTCCAGGGTCTTGTCATACAGCCTTGCACTGATGACCCCACCGGCCCCGATCTTCCAGCCGGAGAAGCGGCCCTTGCGCGAATAGCTGTCAATGGCATCGGCCCGCGTGATCCACGCTTCCCGGGTCAGTTCCCCGATCTCGACGCCGGTCTGGAAATCCGCATACAGGTCGATCCGGCTCACCGTGGGCCACAGCTCGCACTCCCCGAACTCCTGCAGGAGGCGGGCGAGCTCATGGACGATTTCCTCGACCGGGCGATGGGCCAGGTATTCCGCCGATACCTTGGCGTAGGCCATCGGCAGCAGCCTGCTCTGGCCGGAGGACAGGCATATCCGGAAGGTGTTGTCTTCCAGGACGAAGGGAAAGCGGCCTTGTCCCTTGTCCCGGACTTCGAAGATATGGCCCTCGACTGGCCATTGGGCCTGGATTTGCTCATCGGGGAAGCGGCTTTGGGCCAGATATTTCAGCCGGATGAGTTCGGACTCGACCCCCTCGAAGATTTCCCCATGAAAGGACAGATACAGGCTATCGACTCCGACCCTCAGCAGTTTGTATCCGGCATCCTCTCCGTATGTATTGGATGCTGTGTTACTAGGCGGCGCATCCGATCCGCCCGCGCCGGCGGGCTGCGGCTGCGCCGCAGCGCCCCCGTCGCCGGCGGCTTTATGCGATTGCTTCTTGCTACCCATGACTACCTCCACGATTCTGAGGCGGCAGGCCGGGACCATCCCTACCTGAACCGCGGAGGTAATTAAATATTCACATCTGGAGCGCTTCGACCACCTTAAATGGCGTTTTCAGGTGTACAAGAAAATCAAAGACCTTTGATCTTTTTGGACTCGGTGTACTGCTTGCGGAGGTTCTTCCGGGCTGTGTAGGTCTTGGGGTAGACCTTCAAAACGTCCACCAGGAGGTGTTCCAGCTCGGCGTCGCTCAACTGATCAAAGCCCATCTCCCGCAGGATGGCCAGGGAATAGCGCAAATCCTGGTAGCCCTCCCAATGCTTTCTGGACGGGCCCTTAAGGGCGCTCCGCAGCCGGATGAAGAACTGCTTTTCGCCCAGCAATACTGCCCTGGTAATGCGAACAGCAAGGGTGGGGCAGGTAACAGCAGACTGATCGACTCGAACCGCTTCAAACAAGGCGCTATCGTTACCCTCCTTGGCTTCGGCGACCAGGGAGCAAAGCGACCGCTTGTAGAGCATGATGCTCAAAACGTTTCGCTGCAATGCAGAAGCGATAGCGATTAGATCGGCTTTGGTTACGTCTTTGGGGACGTGTTCCATATCAGCCGAGTCAGCTAATTTCTCCCACTCAGCGAGGACGATTTCCTGAGGGTCCGGCGATTGGACTGCCTCTTTAAGGTAGTCCGCTTGCCCGATCGCACACACCATTAACGCCACGACTTCGGCAAAGGGCATCTCATAGAGAGGTGCCCACCAGATGCCATCACCCAAGACTTCGCGGAGTTTCTCGGGACTGGCGGCCCGCAATTCCTCATGAAACGCCTTGGACTCGCTGCGGAACTCAGGGAGCTTGCGGATCAGCCGCCGGAACTGGTCAGCGGTGAGTTTTCCGTATTGCTTCTCGGGCATGTTCGACTTGTTCTTTGCGGATGCAGCAAATAAAGAGCCGCCCCCTTGGCAATCCCCATGAGCACCATGAGCACAAAGATAACCATGAGCACAGAGAGAACAGTGAGCACAGCGATTTCTTTATAACCCCCTAAACCCTAAGGGAAAATCTTCTGCCTGCGTGCTGGATTGTACTTATTTGAGGCCCAGGATATGCTGAATGAAAACATTCAAAGTATGCTATCTAGCATTATAAAAAACGACAAAATGCAAGCCATGATCTACTTAACTCATTGATTATTAAGAATTTACGTGGAATTATGGAGGGGCTGGTTCTGCACATTGATATCTCGGAGAACGGCCAAACGCTCAGTCGTCCAACCACTGCGCGTGCTTCCCCCGGAATGTCAACCTCTAGGCGTCCAACCCCTAGAGCAGAACCAGCCCAACCCCTCTTTCTAAAACGAGGATTGTATGAATGTAAAGCAAAAAGTGGCGAGAGCAAAACGGATTCGCGAACGTACGCTGGAAATACGGCAACAACTCTGGCCAAACGTCAACGATGCGCAAATCTGGAACAGGTTACGCGATGTTGGATTCATCACAATACCTAGAACCCTGCCCCTAATCCTACAAATCGTCGATACCCTATCGAAGGGTTTACCATTATCGTCCACCTACTTTGCATTATGGTGCCGCAGTTTCGACGAGGGTGTAATCGAGATAACGAATCCTCGATTGTGCGCCTTTGAAGCCGGCTTTAGCGGTGAACGTCAGGAATCAACTTGGGCGCGGAGGATGAGAATACTGCGTGATTTTGGCTTTATCCTGGTATCGGGAGGGCCGTATGGAGAATTTAGTTATGTGCTGCTGCTAAACCCATATAGCGTAATCAAACAGCTCAACGCGAAGAGCAAAATCCCGCAACAATTATACGTCGCGCTACTGTCTAGGGCTGACGAAATCGGTTCCAACTCCCTCGTGAGGAATGTTATCGCCTAGCTGCATGTAACAAACCTTCAAAGCTTAATAAACTTTGGGGGTATTCGTCTGCGCAAGCTGCCCCTTTTAAAAGAGAAAAACATGCCTACATGTTTTGTGATCCAGCCGTTTGACTTAGGAAAATTTGACAAGCGGTATGATGACGTTTACGAACCCGCCATAAGCAAAGCGGGGTTGGAAGCATACCGGGTCGATCGAGATCCGAATGTGGATATACCGATCGACGCGATAGAGGAGGGTATCCGCAAGGCTGTTGTTTGTCTGGCTGATATCACGACAGATAATCCCAACGTGTGGTATGAGCTGGGCTTCGCGTTTGCAACAGGAAAACCGGTAATAATGGTTTGTTCAGAAGAACGCACTGGACGGAAATACCCGTTTGATATCCAGCACCGTTCAGTCGTTAATTATAAAACCGAATCTCTAAGAGATTTCGAACAATTACGCGAGTCATTAACTAAGCGCATCAAAGCTCAAGCAGAAAAGGGTGAGGCACTTCGTCAAATTGCGGAAACGGAGCAAGTGGCTCCCCTAGAAGGCTTGAGCCAACCAGAACTATTTGTGCTCGCTGCTGTGGCAGGTGATACAACCATACCAGGGGACACAGTAAGCGCGCATATAATAAAAAATGAGGTGGAGCGCGCGGGACTGACAAATATTGGATTTTCCTTGGGGCTTCGTCGCCTTATAGCAAAAGCCTATATAAAAATTACAACCGAACAAGAATACAATAGTGACCCATATCAAGCGTTAACCATCACTGAGCCGGGTTGGGATTGGATAGAAGCGAATGAATCCAAATTTGTCGTTCGAAAGCCCGATAATCGCCAGTCTACTTTTGCCGATCTTGGCGATGACATTCCCTTCTGATTGCCGGGAGGTGGTTCATCGCATTAGCGACACAGCTAAGTCAAAATAAGAACGTGGGGAAATCGTGGGGAATCCGGCGTGTTTTAGCGTGTTTCGGCGAGTGAGGGCGGGCCTAAAAACAAGAAGTTAGTTAATTGAGCTTCAACTCATAATCCCTTGGTCGTTGGTTCGAGTCCAACACGACCCACTCATTCATGGCTTATCCTTTTGGCTTTTCGCTATTGGTTGCAGGAGGTGCTGTGGTTCGCGGCAAGGTCCCGCTCGATAGCGAGACGCCGCTGTCCAAAACATGGTTCTTGGCTCCGGGCAGCGTAACGTTCTGGGACGTCTGGAGCGCGCCTCCCCTGCCTATCGCACTCCAGGCGGCCATCATTGATGAAGCCGATTAGGCGGTATTTACTGTAGTAGCCTAGCCGGCTGCCAATTTGCTGGCGTTGCGGCTGATTGCCGCGAATGCGCGGCTCAACGCGATCAGGTCGCAGATTTCGCGTATCAGTAGTACGATTGCGGGATTGCAGACTATTTACGGTAACTTGCGGCAATGAAATATTGGCTGGCCATCCTGTCGATTTGCGTGGTGTCTGCCGCTTTGGCACAGGTACCGAAGCCTGTGCCGGTCGAGGACCTGTCCGGGAGCGAAGGCGCGATGTTGCACGGTCAGCAGCGCGCCGGCATCGCTTACCGGCAACTGCAACAGGCGCAATACGAGTCTAAGCTTGCCGAGCAGGAATATCTCAATGCCGAAGACGCCTACCGCGCGGCACAGAAGCGGGCCGACGAGTTCAGGCGTCAGGCCGAAACATCGAAGAAAGCGCTGGATGCGGCCAGGGCAAAAGAAGCCGCGGCGCGCAAGGCTTACGAAAATGCGTTGAACGCCGTCGACCAGATGCGGCGTAAGCCGCCAGCCAAATAGCAAGCAACAAGAACAGCCGGTCAGCGGGGGAGTCAACCGTCGCAGACATGGTGCGTTAATGAAAACGTCCGGAAAATATTTTTCGGCAAAACCATATAGATCGAACAAAGGAGCATTGCCATGAGCAAACTGTTGTCCACCCTGATCGCTGCGGTTTTTGCCGCAACCACCCTGACTGCTGTTGCGCAGACTACTCCTGCCACACCCGCGACCCCGGCTCAGCCCGCGACGCCTGCCGCGCCGGCGAAAGCCGATGCCGACAAGGCCAAGGGCAAAGGCAAGGCCAAAGGCGAGGGCAAGGGCGAAGGCAAAGCCAAGGCCAAAGGCAAGAAGAAAGGCCAGCAAAAAGACGCCAAGTAAGCGTCGGCCAGGCTAAAAAAGACGGGGCGTTGTCCCGTCTTTTTTATGCGAAACCGGGTGTGTGCGAAACGAGGCGAAGCGAGACCAGGCAACGTGCAATGACATTGTCGTAAACTCCCCGAGCAAATATCAAGCCGGTCCTGCAATATCATGGCGGTGAACCACGTGGCCTCGGGATTGGCCGGATCGCGGGCTTTGTAAAGCGGATTCTCGGATTCAGGCCACGCCGTATTTACGGAACCATTCCTGCATTTTCTGCCAGCCGTCGGCGGCGGCTTCCTTGCGGTAGCTCGGCCGGTAGTCGGCGTAGAACGCATGCGGCGCGTCGGGATAGACGATGATTTCCGCTGTCGTGTTGCCGGCGGCTTTCAGTGCGGCGCGCATCTGCTCGACATGCTCCATCGGGATACTCGCATCCTGCCCGCCGTAGAGGCCGCGCACCGGCACCTTGAGATAGGGCGCCAGCTCGACCGGGTAGGCTGGTTGCAGCGGCGCTTTTTGGGGCGCGACCAGTCTGCCGTACCAGGCGACGCCCGCTTTCACCTTCGGGTTGTGCACGCAGTAGGTCCAGGTGATACGGCCTCCCCAGCAGAAACCGGTGATGCCGAGTTTTGAAGTATCCGCCTTGCCGGTCGATTCGGCATAAACCACGGCGGCGTCCAGGTCGGACATCACCTGGCTGTCGGGCACGTGGTTGACGACCTTGGCGAAGATTTCCTGGTTGTCGGTCATTTTTGACACGTCGCCCTGGCGGTAATAAAGCTCCACCGCTATCGCGAAATAGCCGAGCTTGGCAAGCCGGCGGCACACGTCCTTGATGTGCTCGTGCACACCGAAAATTTCCTGGACTACCAGAACTAACGGATGTCTGCCGTTTTTCTCGGGCAGGGCGCGGTAAGCGGGAACGATGCCGTCGCGGGTCCGGATTTTCACTTCGCCGGCGACAAGACCTTTATCATCCGTGGTGATCACGGTGGCGGCGATCGGCTGCACGATTTTTGCAAAGCCTTGCGGCAAGAGCGCGGCGACAAGATCGCGCAGGTTGATATCGGGTTGCGGCAATACGCCGCGCAGCACGGATTCGCTCATGACTTCCTCCTCTGCGAGTTCAAATGCCGGAATTGATGCACGCAAGAAAAAGTATAACAGCTTGACACTGCAAAGCCGCAAGCCTCATGCGCTGCACAGGCTGCGGCATCCTGGTGACGAGCCTGGCGGCATCTGAAACCGTTGCAGACGGTTCATCACCACTGGCCCAAGGTATGAAACCGGGCCGCCTGCAAGGCTTCGTGTAGTTGCCTTGAGCCGGCACCGGAACGGCGCGTTTCTTCCAGGGCCGCCGGCGCAACGGCCAGAATACCGGCGCGCGTTTCCGGGTCCTCCATTGCTCGTCCGAGGGTTTCTGGATCCACCCATACGAGCCTGCCTGACTCCATACGCGCGCAGATATGGCCCGTGGCGCGGTCTACGAAGTTTATCGTCGGCATCCTGCGTGCGCATTGGGACAGGAACTGCACGTTGTTTTCTGCAGCCAAGGTCTGCCTGTCCGGGTACACCTGCTCCGGACTGGTGGCATCGACGTTGATCTTCCGGTAACGATCGACATCGAGCATGCACTTTACATCGAGGATGTTCAACTCACCGTTCCATCCGAAAGCGACAGTCCTCGGCTGTTCTCCGGCCGGCACGCTGTTGTCGAGAAACTCGTAGTGAACCGACTTGTTGGTGCGAATTGCCCAGGTAAAGAACAATTCGGGCATGCCGGTGTAGGCCTCGACGTTGTGCGCAAGCAGGTCGTCCACCGCCTTGTAGCGTCCCACCTCCAGGCCGCGCTGCCATGCGCGCTCAACGGTTGCGTGCGGCGGGGTGATCATGAAGAACATGTAGACAAAGTGCCCGAAGCGGGTGAGAAGATTGCTGCCCTCCTCGTGCGAGTCCGGCGCGAAGCTGTCAAACCGGAACCGGTCGATCAGCAGGTGCGACATCTCTCCGCGCTCGGCTTTTCGCGCCATATAAAGGTCGAGCTTCCGGTCGATGATTCCCAGTTCGAGGCCGGCGAAGGCGCCGGCGTACTTGTAGGCGTCCCCGAGCGAGCCGTAGTCAAGCAGGTATTTGCGCCAGATATCGGGACTGATGACGGCGAAGTCGCTCCAGTTCGCGCCGATTTTCTCGGCAAGCTTTCTTTGCAGCGGACGCATTGTGCTTTTGCCGGAAGCGGACGCGCCCTTGGTGTTCATCACTACAGGCTGTTCCTGCGTTGGCAGCAGGCGGTAGCCCTCTTCCGCCGCGGCTTTTCGTACATGCGGCTGTATAAGGTGGCCGAGCGTTTCGCTGCCGTACTCGTTGCAGGCGATGCCGACGGCAAGAGACGCGAGCAAGGCCTTGTTCACCGGCACCCGGCCGTGTTTTATACGAATCGCCGAAACGATCCTGGCCAATGACCGGTAGGCGGCTTTCTGCAAAGGGTCCCCGTCCGAGTGCGCTTTTGCGGTCCATTCGCGCAAAACCCGCTCTTCCCTTTCCCCTTCGTCCTCCGCTCGGGGACGGGCGTCTGTTTTTTTTCGAAGCAGGCGGGCCAGAGCGAGCAGATGTTTCCCGCGGGTTTTTTCTTCGGCTCCTGTTTCCGCGCCCGTTGCCGGCGCGCACAAGGTTGCCGAAAGTTCCGCGTCAATGAACTCCGAGAGCGTACGTTTGATCCTCGCGTACTCGCCCGTGATTTCCGGCATGCGCGGCTTAACATGCTTGTTGAAGATCGTGTCAGTCATGCGGCGGAAATTGATCCCGAGATCTTCTACGCGCGGGCCGTCGGGCACTGAAAAATCGGACGTAATGCGAATCAGCAATTCGTGCACCACCAGGCGCTCCGGCCGGAAGATCACGAGTTCTTCGAGCGCAAGGCCGGTGAAGTCGCGCAGTTCACGAGCATGTGCGAAGCTCGTAAAGACGTTCTCCGGCCTGAAAATCGTCGACAGGGTGAGCAGTTGCGACGGCAACTGGGAACTGATACCCGGGTTCCAAGGGCCGTATTGGACGTTCTTGGCGCCGGCGGTCACGGGTGACGTCAGGATTTCGGGCATTGCAGTTCGTGCTTCCGAACCGGACTTGGTGTCATCATGGATTCAACACGGAGAGAGGGGAACCAGCCCCGGTTTTCATTGTAACAGACTGGCAACCCTATCCTCGGGTACAGCGAGGCATGACTTTCCGCGCAGGACGGCGTTTTGCAGCGCGGGCTTTGACAATTGCCTGTTGAGGCGTTGCGGCGCAACAGCAAAAAAATCTTGACAGCGCGGCGCAGGAACGACAAGCTTTATGTCAGTTCCAACCTGTGGAATCCGTTACGTCAGCGCAGTTTCGGAGGGGAGAGCCGATGTTCAAGAATATCCTGATACCAACTGATGGTTCCGAGCAGTCCCAGCGCGCGGTTCGTACCGGCGTCGAACTCGCCAAGCTGCACCAAGCGCGAATCACCGGCATTCACGTGATTCCCGATTACCATCTGTTGATCGCGTACGAAGGCGCTTTCGATCCGGTGACCGAAGAGCGCATAGAGGAAGAAGCCAAGGCCCGCGCCGAGAGTTATCTCGCGTTCATCAAGAAAGCCGCGAATGAAGCCGGTATTCCGTGCGATACGGTTTGCGAAACCAGCGATCATCCGTATGACGCGATTCTCAAGACCGCGGAAGCGAAAGGCTGTGATCTGATTTTAATGACGTCCCATGGCCGCAAGGGGCTTGCTGCGGTATTGCTCGGCAGCGAGACGCGCAAAGTGCTGACACACGCCAAGGTGCCGGTTCTGGTCGTGCGCTGAGCGCCGCTTTCGCGAATTTGCGAAACTTATGCCACGCCAGCCACCAGGTTGGCGTTTTTTTTGTGCGGATGACGTGGTGTCGAGTTAGTTTTTCTTTATTGACGACTTATGAAATATATATTGCAAAGCAGCACAAAACGCTTGCGTTTGGTTTTTTTCTTTGGCATAATTCGAACCGTGTTGGGTGCTCTTACGAGTATCGGCACATCCTCCAAAACCTCCTCCTTTGGTGGAACTTTAGCGCAACCTCTTGGGGTTGCGCTTTTTTTTCGCTGTCATTCACATTAGTCGGTGCCCGCTTTCTTCTGGCTTTCTGCCGGCTGCCCATGACGTACGCAGTATATGCTGCGGCGCGGTAAACGTGGCCAGATATTATCGGCAGGCTGCAAAATGCTCAAGTGTTCGCGCTGGGCGGCACAGCCTCTTAAAACTTATTGATGCCGCAGTGGACCGCAGGCAGGGTGGTTGTGAACACAGTCACGGTGAATGACTGCGGGAGCGAAGACGGACGGCACGGGACCGCTCACGCGGGGAGCACAGTATTGCCAACGCCAGCGGAGGAGCGGGCGCAATTTGTTATACTGCTCGTCCCGACCGCAATGCGGCCAGCGTGACGACTTGTTCGCGGCGCTCGTCAGGCCAAAATCAGTAATCCCCAAACGATAGCATCGCTTTGTGAAATTGCTCGTGCTGAAGAATTGTTTCAATTCGGGAGTTTGATTCCGGAATATTGACTCCGGTCAAGGCTCGTTTGTGAGCCGCTGTAATAAATTAAGCGCAATTTGTATCGGCGGCGTGGCTCATGCCGATCTTTTCAAAACAGGCTGATGATGAAAATCCACGAATATCAAGCGAAAGAAATATTGCGGAAGTATGGCGTTGCGACGCCGCGCGGCATTCCCTGTTTTACTGTCGATGAAGCCGTTGAGGCGGCGCAAAAACTCGGCGGCAGGGTGTGGGTGGTCAAGGCGCAGATTCATGCTGGCGGCCGCGGCAAGGGCGGCGGTGTCAAGGTTGCAAAATCACCGGAAGAGGTAAAGCAGTACGCAGGCCAGATTCTCGGCATGCAGCTGAAAACCCACCAGACCGGCCCTGAAGGCCAGAAGGTGCGCCGGCTGCTGATCGAGGAAGGTGCCGATATCAGGAAGGAACTTTATGTCGGCATGGTGGTTGACCGCGGCACCCAGCGCGTGGTGCTGATGGCCTCCAGCGAGGGCGGGATGGACATCGAGGAGGTCGCGGCCAAGACGCCGGAAAAGATTCACAAAGTCACGATTGATCCGATGGCCGGTCTTGCCGACGGGGATGCCGAAGATATCGCGCGCAAGATCGGCATTCCCGACAAGGCCGTGCCGCAGGCCCGCGATATTCTCAAGGGGCTGTACAAGGCTTTCGATGAAACCGACTGCTCGCTGGCCGAAATCAATCCGCTGATCGTGACTGGCGACGAAAAAGTGCTGGCGCTCGACGCCAAAATGAACTTCGACGACAACGCGCTGTTCCGCCATCCCGATATCGTGGCGATGCGCGATCTTGACGAGGAGGACCCGGCGGAAGTCGAGGCCTCGAAATACGATCTGAATTATATCCAGCTCGACGGCAATATCGGCTGCCTGGTCAACGGCGCAGGCCTGGCGATGGCGACTATGGACATCATCAAGCTCTACGGTGGCAGCCCCGCCAACTTCCTCGACGTCGGCGGCGGTGCTTCGACCGAGAAAGTGGCCGAAGCCTTCAAGATCATGCTGAAGAACCCCAAGCTCAAGGCGATCCTGGTCAACATCTTCGGCGGCATCATGAAATGCGACGTGATCGCGCAGGGCGTGGTGACGGCAGCACGTCAGGTCCAGCTCAAGGTGCCGCTGGTAGTGCGCCTGGAGGGCACCAACGTCGATATCGGCAAGAAAATTCTCGCGGAGTCGGGCTTGCCCATCATCTCCGCCAACAATATGGCGGATGCGGCTCAAAAGGTGGTCGCCGCGGCGCACGGCAAGAACTAATTAATTTTTGGATTTGAACATGTCGATACTGATCGATAAGAACACCAAGGTCATCACGCAGGGAATTACCGGCAAGACCGGGCAGTTCCACACCAAGATGGGCAAGGAATATGCAAACGGCAAGAACTGCTACGTTGCGGGCGTGACGCCCAAGAAAGGCGGCCAGAGCTACGAGGGCATTCCGATTTTCGAAACGGTGAAAGATGCCAAGGCGGCGACCGGTGCCACGGTGTCGGTGATCTACGTGCCGCCGCCCTTCGCGGCCGCCGCAATCGACGAGGCGGTAGAGGCCGAGCTTGATCTCGTGATCTGCATCACCGAAGGCATTCCGGTGCGCGACATGATACGCACCCAATACAGGATGCGGGGCAGGAAGACGCTGCTGGTTGGCCCCAACTGCCCGGGAGTGATCACGCCCGATGAACTCAAGATCGGTATCATGCCCGGCCACATCCACAAGAAGGGCCCCGTCGGCGTGGTGTCGCGCTCCGGTACGCTGACCTACGAAGCGGTGGGACAGCTGATGGAAATAGGCCTTGGCCAGTCGACCTGCGTCGGCATCGGTGGTGACCCGGTGAATGGCCTGAAACACATCGACGTGATGAAGATGTTCAACGACGATCCACAGACCGAGGCGGTGATCATGGTGGGTGAGATCGGCGGCTCGAACGAGGAGGAATGCGCGCGCTGGGTCAAGGACAACATGAAGAAACCGGTCGTCGGCTTCATCGCCGGTGTTACCGCTCCGCCCGGCAAGCGCATGGGACATGCGGGCGCCATCATCTCCGGCGGCAAGGGAACGGCGGCCGAGAAGCTTGCCGTCATGGAAGAGTGCGGGATCAAGGTCACCCGGAATCCCGCCGAGATGGGCAAGCTCCTGAAATCAGTGCTGAAGTAGCCTGGTATCGAATTTGCTGCAACCGAATATTTGACAGTTTGCGGCCCTTGGCGGCCCGGATTGTTTCGAATCGATACGGCGGTGTTTCCGGGCGGAAGCAAGCGGCCCGCCGATGAGGAGGATCAACTTGGAAGGCGGTATTGTCAAACGCGACAAGTCGGCGCGCGGCCGGCCTAGAGGCCGCATGGTCGACCCGCGAGCGCTCGCAGAGGTGCAGGCCCTGCTCGGCAGCGAGCCGCGCCGGCGGGATCTG
>JAIESJ010000136.1 GCA_019746155.1 Burkholderiales bacterium | reverse complement strand
CGCGCTCATGAAACGGCGCGGGCGCGGCATCGCCTGCATGTGGTATCCGATAGGCTTCACGGTCGCGGCCAACCCCAGCGCCGCGGTGGTGAAGGTCAACGAGGACGGCACCGCGACGCTCCTTACGGGCACGGTGGAGACGGGCCAGGGTTCGCTGACTGTTCTCGGCCAGATCGCGGCAGAAGCCCTGGGCATCGCCACTGACGATGTGCATGTGGTCTCCGCCGACACCGATACGACACCCATGGACACCGGGGCGATCGCCAGCCGTACCACTTATGTGACAGGGAATGCGGTCAGGCTCGCCGCCGAGAAGGCCAAAACGATTTTGTACGATGTTGCGGCGCCGAGGCTGGGCGTGAAGCCCGATCAACTCGAGGCATGGACCCCGAAACCGGCCAGGGCAAGCCGTTCAGCACTTATGTTTACGCCACCCAGATCGCAGAGGTCGACGTGGACGACGAAACGGGCGAGGTGGAGGGTCTCGACATGCCGGAGATCGAGGTCGATATCGTGGACAGCTACGACCCGACCGGGCCGTTCGGCGCCAAGGGCGTCGGCGAGCCGACGTCCGTGCCAACGGCAGCGGCGATCCTCAATGCCATACACAATGCGGTCGGCGTGCGCATTACCTCGCTGCCGGCGACTCCAGAAAAAATTCTCACCGCAATCAAGACGAAACGCGCACAAGGCCAGAGCGAGTATCATCAAAAAATGGATGTGTTATTGTGCTCATAATCGCCCTTGCCAAAGCCGGTCATCGGCGGGATGATCGTGTCGCGGCGGCAAAAAATGATGCAGAGTATTTACTTTGGAAATTTTCGAGGCAACGCCCGGAGAACAGATGCCCGGTACTGCCTACCAGCTTGAAATCAATCCGCGGCTGCCGCAGCGACTGGCCCGGCTTGATGAACTGGCCAATAACCTGTGGTACAGCTGGGACCGTCCGACGCGCACGTTGTTTTCCCGCCTGCATCCGGCATTGTGGCACTCCATCGGCCACAGCCCGAAAGCGTTCCTGAAACGCGTCGACCAGAAGCGACTGACCGCCGCCGCCGATGATCCGCAGTTTCTCAGCAATTACAACCGGGTGCTGTCGGCCTTCGATTCCTACTGCGGCGAAGCGCCGCGCAGCGGGCTCGCCGGGAAGCTGGAAGACGGCGACCTGATCGCTTATTTTTGCGCCGAGTTCGGTTTCCACGAAAGCATGCCGATCTATTCGGGGGGGCTTGGCATACTCGCCGGGGACCACTGCAAGGCGGCGAGCGACCTTGCGCTGCCGTTTGTCGGTGTGGGGCTGCTTTATCGCCAAGGGTACTTTTCCCAGACTATCGACAATGAAGGTCGCCAGCATGCGCTTTATACCGATTCGGATTTCGATGATCTGCCGGTCTCGCCGGTGACCCGGGACGATGGCACCGAACTCCATGTCACTGTCGAGTTGCACGAGCGCGGGGTGGCGGCAAAGGTCTGGCAGGCCAGGATCGGCAAGGTGCGGCTTATCCTTCTCGATACCGATATCGAGGAAAACGCGGCCGCGGACCGCCATATTGCGCACCGGCTGTACGGTGGAGACCGCACCACGCGCATCGAGCAGGAAATCCTGCTCGGGGTGGGAGGATTGCGCGCGCTCAACGAAATGTCCCTCAGGCCCACGGTATGGCACATCAACGAAGGGCACGCTGCATTTCTGGTGCTCGAGCGCGTGCGGCAGCTGGTGCTGCAGGGCCATGATTTTCCGGCTGCGCTGGAAGCGGTGGCGGCAAATACGGTATTTACCACCCACACCGCGGTACCGGCAGGGCACGACCATTTTCCCGAGGAACTGATCCGGCGCTACTTCGAGGGGTGGTGCCGTGACCTCAAGATCA
Organism: Burkholderiales bacterium; assembly: GCA_019746155.1. GTDB lineage: Bacteria > Pseudomonadota > Gammaproteobacteria > Burkholderiales > SG8-41 > CAKKQX01. Next base: position 16,228 of record JAIESJ010000136.1, on the reverse strand, counting down.
TCTGTGACGAACTTGTCGCGCTGGGGCGCGATGCCTCCGGCGCCGACTTCAACATGACCGCGCTCGCCGTGCGCGGCTCGCGCTTCCAGAATGGCGTGAGCCGCATCCATGGCGGTGTGTCATCGCGGATTTGCGCCCAGCTGTGGCCCCAGATCGCGCACGGCGACAATCCGGTGACCCATATCACCAACGGCGTTCATGTGCCGACCTTCCTGGCCGATGAATGGCACGAACTGTTTGATCGCCAGCTCGGGCCGGGCTGGAACCAACGCCTGGAAGACGAGGATTGCCAGCGCGGGATTTATGCCATTCCCGACCACCTGTTCTGGAGCGTGCACCAGTCGCTCAAGGCACAGATGCTGCATCTTCTGCGTTACCGCATCACACGGCAGCATGGACGAAATCAGGGTTCGGAAGCGCACCTGGACCGCATGCTCAAGCATGCCAATCCGGACAATCCCAGCGTACTGACGATAGGTTTCGCCCGCCGTTTCGCCACCTACAAGCGCGCCACGCTGCTGTTCGAAAACCTGGACTGGCTGCGCGAGCTCGTTGCCGACGCCCGGCGGCCGGTCCTGTTCGTGTTCGCGGGCAAGGCGCATCCCGCCGACCTGCCGGGACAGGAATTCCTGCGCCGCATCGCCGAAGTGACACGCCTGCCGGACTTCGAGAGCCACGTGTTGCTAATCGAGGGCTACGACCTGCAGCTCGCGCGGCGGCTTGTTTCGGGCGTCGATGTCTGGCTCAACAATCCGGTCTATCCACTCGAGGCGTGCGGAACGTCAGGCATGAAAGCGGGCATGAATGGCGTGCTCAACCTGTCGGTGCTCGACGGCTGGTGGGGCGAAGGCTACGACGGCAGGAACGGTTGGACAATCAAGCCTGCATCGGCCATCCTCGACGAAGCGCGGCGCAATCATGAGGAGGCGCGCACGCTCTACGAAATTCTGCAGGACAGCGTGCTGCCGCTGTACTACAATATCGGGCCGGCGGGCTACTCGCCGGGATGGATCGCGATGGCCAAGCACTCGGTGGCATCGATCCTGCCGCGTTTCAGTGCGACACGCATGCTGGACGAATACCTGACCAAGTGCTACAAGCCGGCCGCGCAGCAGTGGCGGCGCTATGTCCAGTTCAATTTTGCCGGTGCGCGCGCGGTTGCCGGCTGGAAGGCAAGGATACGTGCCGCCTGGCACAATGTCACGGTGCGCCGTATCGACGAGGCGCGTCATCGCATACCGTTCGGCGAGAGTCTGCGCTGCGAAGTGGCGGTGAACCTGGATGGGCTTGCGCCGGAGGACGTGGTTGTGGAGCTGCTGTTTGGCCGGCCCGGCGACGGCAGCCAGCCGCGGGAGGCGCAGTCCTACCGCTTCCGGAACGAGGGAACGATTGCGGGCACCGGGGAGCATTTGTATGTAGTCGAGTTCAAACCGGAGATGTGCGGCAAGGTCGAATACCGCATCCGGGTCTATCCCTGCCACGAACTGTTCACCCATCGTTTCGAAATGGGCATGATGAAATGGCTGTAGTGCCGGGGGTGTGCATGCCGCGGTGTCCGGCGTCCTGCTCATGCCTCGCGGCGCGGCCGCGATGAGCGCACCAGCGGCATTGCGCGTTCTGTTCGTTACCTCCGAGATTACACCTTGGATGAAAAGCGGCGGACTGGGGGATGTCTCCGCCGCATTGCCGGCCGCGCTGCGCGCAGCCGGTGTTGACGTGCGCGTGCTGGTGCCGGCCTTCCGGCCGTTGCTCGCGGAGTTTGGCGGCGCGCGCTGCGTCGCCACGTTCACGGCACCCGGCGGAGCAATGGCGCCGGCACGGCTGCTGGCTGCGAGCACTACGCAAGGCGTGCCTCTGTTCATGGTCGATTGCCCCGAGTATTATCACCGGCGTGGCGATGCCTACCAGGACCATTGTGGCGAGGACTGGCCCGACAACGATCTGCGCTTCGGCCTGTTGGGGAAAGTTGCCGCGCTCATACCAGCGGCACGCCCGGTCGAGTGGGAGCCGCAGATCGTTCACTGCAATGACTGGCCGACAGCGCTGGCGCCGGTATATCTGCGGTATGGGGCCGCCGGCCACCGCGTGCGCAGCATAATGACGGTACACAACCTGGCGTTTCAGGGCATATTTCCCGCGGCGTCTCTTGCAAGGCTGGGACTGTCGGCGGAGGCGATGTCCGTTGACGGCGTCGAGTACTACGGCAAACTTTCGTTCCTGAAAGGCGGCCTGGTCTGTGCCGATCGCATTACGACGGTGAGCCCGACCTATGCACGCGAGATCCAGAGTGAGGAACTGGGCTATGGTCTGGACGGTTTGTTGCGCCATCGCAGCGGCGTGATTACCGGAATCCTCAATGGCATCGATACCGGGACGTGGAATCCGGCCACCGATTCCTGCATCGCGAGCACATACGACAGTGCCCACATCGAACGCAAAGCGGAGAACAAAGCGGCGCTGCGGCGCCTGCATGCCCTGCCGGAGGAGGCGACGGTGCCTCTCGTCGGCGTCATCAGCCGGTTGACCTGGCAAAAAGGAATCGATCTGATTACGGACATTGCACCGCAACTGGCGCGGTTGCCGGCGCAGTTGGTGGTGCTGGGCACAGGAGAGCGGAAACTGACTGAACGTCTGGCGGCGCTGGTGCAGGCATTCCCCCGGCAGATCGTGTTCACGGCGGAATTCAACGAGCGCCTCGCTCACCTGATCGAGGCGGGGGCCGATATTTTCCTGATGCCCTCGCGCTTTGAGCCGTGCGGGCTCAATCAGATGTACAGCCTGCGCTACGGCACGCCACCGGTGGTGCGCGCCACCGGCGGGCTGGCGGATACGGTGGTGGACTGCAACGAGGCGATGCTCGAAGCCGGAACCGCCAACGGTTTTGTTTTCACCGAACCCGATGCGCCGCAACTGCTTGCCGCGCTCGGACGCGCGGTCGCCACATGGCATGACCGCAAACGCTGGAAAAAACTGCAACGTAATGGCATGCGTCTCGATTTCGGCTGGCGGGCAAGCGCTGGGCGTTACTGCGAGCTGTATCGTGCAGTAGTTGCGGCAACGTAAAAACCATTGTGAACTTTTTCCGGGAAAATCAAGTCGACACATTTTGTGGTTAGCGATACGGCCGGTCCATGATTCAAAAAAAATTCTCAGCCGCGCCGGTGCCCAGCGGGCAGACCAGCCTGCTTACCGACCTAGATGTCTTCTTGTTCAAGGAAGGCAATCATTCCAGACTGTACGAGAAGCTCGGCGCCCACGTGGTCCGGTCCGGAGGCGCAGATGGCGTTCATTTCGCGGTGTGGGCGCCTAATGCCGAGCGCGTTTCTGTGATCGGCGAATTCAACCGGTGGAATGCCGGTGCGCATGTCCTGCAACCGCGGCAGGATGGTTCCGGCATCTGGGAAGGGTTCGTGCCCGGCGTGGTCCATGGTTGCCGGTATAAATATCATGTCGAGTCCAGATTTCACGGCTATCGCGTCGACAAGGGCGACCCGTTCGCTTTTTTCTGGGAAGCCCCCCCTGCGACCGCCTCCCGGGTATGGGACTTGTCATACGAATGGGAGGATGGTGAATGGATGTGGCGGCGTCACGCGGCGAATGTGCTCGATGCTCCGCTGTCGATTTACGAAGTCCATCTCGGCTCGTGGCGGCGCGTGCCTGAAGCCGGAAACAGGCCGCTCACCTACCGGGAGATGGCTGAACCGCTCGCGCAGTACGTGAGCGACATGGGCTTCACCCATGTCGAACTGCTGCCGATTACGGAGCACCCCTTCTACGGTTCGTGGGGCTACCAGACGACCGGCTATTTCGCGCCGACGGCGCGTTATGGCACGCCGCAGGATTTCATGTGCCTGGTCGACACGCTGCACCGGCATGGCATCGGCGTGATCCTCGACTGGGTGCCGTCGCACTTTCCGAACGACGAACATGGCTTGGCCTATTTTGACGGGAGCAACCTCTTCGAACACACCGATCCCAGGCAGGGCTTTCACCCGGAGTGGAACAGCTACATTTTCAATTACGGCCGGCACGAGGTGCGCGCTTTTCTGATCAGCAGCGCGCTGTTCTGGCTCAAGCACTACCACATCGACGGCATTCGTGTCGATGCGGTGGCGTCGATGCTCTATCTCGATTACGCCAGACAGCCCGGGGAGTGGGTTCCCAATCCGTTCGGCGGCAGAGAAAACCTCGATGCGATAGCGTTCCTGAAGGCGCTCAACGAAGCCGTCTATCGCGATCATCCCGACGTGCAGATGATTGCCGAGGAATCCACGGCGTGGCCGATGGTGTCGCGCCCGACCTATATCGGCGGCCTCGGTTTCGGCATGAAATGGAACATGGGGTGGATGCACGACACGCTGAAGTACTTTTCGAGCGATCCGGTCTGCCGCAAGCACCACCACGGACAGCTGACGTTCAGCATCTGGTACGCGTTCTCGGAGAATTTCGTGCTGCCGCTGTCGCATGACGAAGCGGTGCACGGCAAGGGCGCGCTGATCGGCAAGATGCCGGGCGACGCCTGGCAGCAGTTTGCCAACCTGCGGCTGCTCTACGGCTACATGTGGGCCCATCCCGGCAAGAAGCTGCTGTTCATGGGCGGCGAGTTCGGCCAGCGGCGCGAGTGGCAGCACGAGGAAAGTCTGGAGTGGCACGTGATCGAGTATCCCGGACACCGTGGCGTACAGCGCTGGATAAGTGATCTCAATCGTTTGTATCGCAACGAGCCGGCATTGCACGAACTCGATTTCGCGGCGGAAGGTTTCGAGTGGATCGACTGCGACGACTGGCGGACAAGCGTTGTCAGCTTCGTGCGCAAGGCCAGGCGCGGCGGCGATCTGATCCTCGCGGTGTGCAATTTCACGCTGATTCCGCGCGAGAATTACGCAGTCGGCGTGCCGCGCGCCGGTTATTGGCGCGAGGTGCTCAACAGCGATGCGGAAATCTATGGCGGCAGCGGGATGGGAAATTTCGGCGGGGTGGAGGCGGCGCCGGTGGGCGCGCATGGCCGTGATCATTCCCTGAGCGTTACGCTGCCGCCGTTAGCCGTCGTGTTTTTCAAGAGCACGTAAAATATGTTTTAAAACAACGTGTTATATAGCTCTGTGTAATTACGACTTGGGGCTTTAGATTTTTATCGGCGTTTATCGGCGGTTAATTTTTTGATTTTGTTACGGGCTCTAAGAATCCAACAACGGTATGCATCAGCCATGTACAGCGATCTGGCCGGGAAAACCCTATCCGAGGGGCGCGACCTGGGACGGCGAGGGCGTGAACTTCGCGCTGTTTTCCGGGCATGCGGAAAAAGTCGAGCTGTGTCTGTTCGACCGCAAAGGGCAGCGGGAAATCCAGCGCATCGAGTTATGCGAACGTACCGGAGACGTCTGGCACTGCTACCTCGCCGAGGCGCGCCCCGGCCTGCTTTACGGCTATCGGGTGTACGGTCCATACCGTCCGGAAGAAGGCCACCGTTTCAATCCGCACAAGCTTCTGGTCGATCCCTACGCCAAGGACATCATCGGCAAATCGTCGTGGAGCGATGATCATTACGGTTACTGCGTCGGCAGCGAGCACGAGGACCTCTCGTTCGACCGGCGCGATAATGCGGCGGGCATGCCCAAATGCATGGTGATCGACCCGGCATTCACTTGGGGAGACGATCGTCCGCCGCGCATTGCCTGGCATGACACCGTGATCTACGAGCTGCACGTCAGGGGGTTCACCAGGCAGCATCCGGATATTCCGCCGCAGTTGCGCGGCACTTACGCCGGACTGGCGGCAGCGCCGGCGATCGAGCATCTCAGGCGGCTGGGCGTGACCACGGTGGAGCTGATGCCGGTGCACACCTATCTCGATGACCACCGTCTGGTGAAGCGGGGCCTGCGCAACTATTGGGGCTATAACTCGTTCGGATTCTTCGCTCCGGACGCGCGCTATTCCGCGACCGGGCTGGTGAGCGAATTCAAGACCATGGTGAAAGTGCTGCACTCGGCGGGAATCGAAGTGATCCTGGACGTGGTCTACAACCATACCGCCGAGGGCGATCACCTGGGGCCGACGCTTTCATTTCGCGGCGTCGACAACGCCAGCTATTACCGCCTGAATGCGGACAACCTGCGCTACTACGTCGATTACACCGGCTGCGGCAATACGCTCAACATGCAGCATCCGCGCGTACTGCAGCTGATCATGGACAGCCTGCGCTACTGGGTCCTCGAAATGCACGTCGATGGCTTCCGCTTCGATCTGGCCTCGGCGCTGGCGCGTGAACTGCACGCGGTCGACCGGCTGGGCGCTTTTTTTGACATCATCCACCAGGACCCCGTGCTCTCGCAGGTCAGGCTGGTGGCCGAGCCCTGGGACCTGGGTGAAGGCGGCTATCAGGTGGGGAATTTCCCGACCGGCTGGGCCGAGTGGAACGACAAGTACCGCGACACCATGCGTGCCTACTGGAAAGGCGACGGCGGACTCATCGGCGAGTTCGCGCGGCGGCTCACCGGCTCGAGCGATCTCTATGGGCCGAGCGGCCGCAAACCCAACGCCAGCATCAATTTCATCACCGCTCACGACGGATTCACCCTGCACGATCTGGTGAGCTACGACCGGAAGCACAACGAGGCGAATCTCGAGGACAACCGCGACGGCACCGACAACAATATCAGCTGGAACTGCGGGGTCGAGGGCGAGACCGACGATCCCGCAATCAACGCGCTGCGCGCCCGCCAGAAGCGTAATTTCCTGGCGACGCTCCTGTTCTCCCAGGGCGTGCCGATGCTGCTCGCAGGCGACGAACTCGGTCGCACCCAGCGCGGCAACAACAACGCTTACTGTCAGGACAATGAAGTCAGCTGGCTGGACTGGAAACCGGGTGCAGACAAGCGTGTCCTGCTCGAATTCGTCAAACGCGTGGTGCGGTTGCGGCGCAATCATCCGGTATTCCGCCGTCGTCATTTTTTCCAGGGGTGGCCGATCCGCGGCAAGGATATCAAGGACATCATGTGGCTGAGCCCCGACGGCCGCGAAATGAGCGACGACGAATGGAACAATTCATTCGCCCGGTGCCTCGGCGTCTACTTGTCCGGTGAAGCGTTCGAGGAGCGCGACGCACGCGGCCGTGTTATCGCTGACGATGATTTTCTGCTGCTGTTCAATGCGCATCATGAAGCGATTCGTTTCACGGTTCCGGACTATCACATGGGTTGCGACTGGGAAGTCCTGCTCGACACCCACTTCGAAGACGGCGTGCCCGCTGCACGGCGTTTACATCCCGGCGCCGCCTACCCGCTGCAGGGACGGTCGATGACGGTGCTCATGTCACCCAGACTGAACCCATGAGACGCCGGCAGCCGTTGGCATTCGGGACCATGGCTTTCGATGGCGGACGCCGCGGGCGGGGCAGCATGAGCTGGTCCTGCCGGCCGGCCGCGCGGCAGTTCGATCACGCCGTGGAGGGAAACAGGTCGTGACTGGCGCGACGGCGCTTGAACTGCTCTGCACGCAGTGCGGAATCGCCCTTGATTACTATGACATCTGGGGGCGGCGCAGGCACGTCTCAGCCGACATGCAGCGTGCCTTGCTGGCGGCGATGGGCGTCCCGGCCGGCACCGACGACGACGTGCGGCGTTCGCTCCAGGAACTGGAATTGCGCGAGTGGCGACGCCTGCTGCCGCCGGCATTGGTGGTGCGGCGTGATGGTGACGCGGTCGGGATCCCGATCAACGTGCCGGTCAGCATGATGCAGTGCCGGTTCGAATGGGTGCTCACGCTGGAAAACGGCGCAAGAGAATCCGGAAAGTTGCGCCCGGCGGATCTCGCAATGGTGGCGGAAACCAGAGTAAATGGCGCCTCCTTCGTGCGCCGGTTTTCGTTGCCGCGCACCCCGGATCCCGGATATCACCAGTTCGAGTTGCGCGGCATGGAAGAAGGCCGGGAACGTACGGCGTGCATGAGTCTGATCATGGTGCCGCTGCAATGCTATCAACCCGAGGCGCTGTCGGCGCAGGGGCGGGTCTGGGGATGGGCGGTGCAGCTTTATGCGCTGCGTTCCGAACGCAACTGGGGCATGGGCGATTTCACCGACCTCAGAACGCTGGTCGATCTTGCGGCGCGGACCGGTGCGGGCATCGTCGGCGTCAATCCGTTGCACGCACTGTTCCCGCACAACCCTTTGCATGCAAGCCCGTACAGTCCATCGAGCCGGCTTTTTCTCAATGTTCTTTATCTCGACGTCGAGGCGGTAGCCGATTATGCGGAGTGCGACGCGGCCCGCAACAGGGTGCTCGATCCCGGCTTTCAGGCGCAGTTGCACGCATTGCGCGCCACCGAACTGGTCGAGTATAGGGGGGTCGCCGCTGCGAAATTCGAGGTGCTGGAGCTGTTGTACCTGAATTTTCGCGAGCGGCATCTGGCCGCGGGAGACCAGCGTGCCCGGGCTTTCCGTGCTTTCCAGGCGCAAGGTGGCCAGGCGTTGCGCCGGCAGGCGCTGTTCGAGGCGCTGCAGCAGCATTTTTTCCGCAATGACCCGTCAATATGGAGCTGGCCGGCATGGCCCGAGTCCTATCGCGATCCCACTTCCGAGGCGGTCGCCCGCTTTGCCGCCGAGCGGCCCGATCGGGTGGAGTTTTTCGAATATCTGCAATGGCAGGCCGAACTGCAATTGGAAGCGGTCGGCCGGCGCTGCCGGGAACACGGGCCCGGCGTAGGGCTGTACCAGGACCTTGCGCTTGGTGTGGATCGCGGCGGCGGCGAAGCGTGGGCCAACCAGGGACTTTATGCATTCGGCGCAAACATCGGTGCGCCGCCGGACGACTTCAATCTGAACGGTCAGAACTGGGGTCTGCCGCCCATGATTCCTCAACACTTGGCCGACGCGGCGTATGCACCTTTTATTGCGACGTTGCGCGCCAATATGCGCCATGTCGGCGCATTGCGCATCGATCACGTGATGGGATTGATGCGGCTGTTCTGGATTCCCGCCGGCGGCACGCCGGCCGCGGGCGCCTACGTTGCCTATCCGCCGGACGATCTGTTCGGAATAGTGGCGCTGGAAAGCCAGCGCAATCATTGTCTTGTCGTCGGCGAAGACCTCGGCACCGTGCCCGACGCGGTGCGCGAGGCGATGGTGCGCTACGGCGTGTTGAGCTATCGCTTGTTCTATTTCGAAAAAGAGCAGGGCGGCGGGTTCAGACCGCCTGCCGGGTATCCGGCCCCGGCGCTCGTTGCTGTCAGCACCCACGATCTGCCGACGCTGAGCGGCTATTGGTATGGCAACGACCTGGACGCGCGCGCCCGGCTGGGTCTGTTTCCGTCGGAGGAGATGCACAGGCAACAGATCTTGGCCCGCGCCCAGGACCGGGCGCAACTGCTGGTTGCGCTCGAGCGTGAGCAACTCCTTCCAGGCATTCTTTCTACCGGGAATCCCGAACTGTCGGCGGACCTCGCACGTGCGATCCATGTCTATCTGGCACGCACGCCGTCGCAGGTCATGATGGTGCGGCCGGAGGATTTTCTGGAGCAAGCCGAGCAGGTCAACCTGCCGGGCAGCACGGCGCCGTATCCGAACTGGAGGCGCAAGCTGCCGCTCAATCTGGAGGAGTGGCCGGCCGATCCCCGCTTTGTTGCGCTTGCGGACGCGCTATGCGCCGAGCGCGGCGGTTCCGGTTCGGTGCGGCCTCGCACGCCGCCGACAGCAATCCGATAATAGAAATTATGGTCCCTTCCGGCCAGGGGCGCATGGAGCGGGGGCATTGAACACTTGTTTGATTTGGATCAAAGCAGGATGCCCCGCGCTTTTTCATGCTTCCAAGCGGGGGATTCGCGGCAAGGAGTGTGATATCCATGAAGATTCTTGCTCTGGTCCTGGCCGGTGGAGAAGGCACCCGTCTGCATCCGCTGACAGCCAGGCACGCGAAGCCGGCGCTGCCCTTTGCGGACGGTTACCGGATTATCGACTTTGTGCTCAGCAATCTGGTCAACTCGGGGATTTTTTCGATCTACGTCCTGGCGCAGTACAAACCGCACTCGTTGATTGAGCACCTTGCTGCCGCATGGGCTTCTTATTTTGACGGAAAGGACCACTTTCTAACGGTAATACTTCCGGGAACAGAAAATGGCGCCGGACCCTTCAGGGGCACGGCCGATGCTGTTCATCAGAACCTCCATCTCATCGAGCGGCACAGACCGGATGTGGTGGGCGTTTTTGCCGCTGATCATGTCTACCGCATGGATGTCCGGCAAATGGCCGACTTTCATAGCGAGCGCAATGCCGACGTCAGCGTCGCGGCTGTCCCCGTTCCCGTCGAATACGCCTCTTCTTTTGGCGTCATGGTGATCGGCCAGGATGGAGAGATACATGAATTCCAGGAAAAACCGGAACGGCCCGTGACCATACCAGCGGACCCGACCCGCGTCTACGCCTCCATGGGCAATTATTTGTTCAACCCCCGTGTCCTCATAGACCTGATCGAAGAAGCGAACCGGAGGGGTGGCAGTGACTTTGGCCTGCATATCGTGCCGGGTCTTCCTGGCAGGTATCGGGCGTTTGCCTATGATTTTTCGAATAATTTTGTGCCTGGCGTCACGCCTTACGAAGAACGCGGCTACTGGCGTGACGTGGGCACGGTTGAGGCGCTTGTTGCCGTACAAAAAGATATCCTGGGCCCTCGGCCGCGTTTCAACCTTTACAATCACAAATGGCCCATACTCGGCGGCGGATACCGGCCGCGGACAGTCAAGGACAACGCGACGGCAGAAGGTTGGCGGAACGGGTAATGCCGATGGCCGATGAGCGTGCTGCTCATGCTCAAGAGCTGGGCCGGCCCGAAAGAGGTTGACGGCAGGCAAACCGAAGATCATGGCCGACTGTGAGAAAATAAATACGTCGGCGCACGCCCCCCGTTTTTCCCAACGTGAACGATAAGGTGCCCATGAGCTCCAGTTTTTGCATCGCCTGCTTGCAGATCAATTCCGGCAACGACTATCAGACCAATCTCGCCACTGTGGGCGCCATGGCGCGCGAAGCGGCCGGCGCTCGGTGAACTGCAGGCGCTCGCGCACGAACTCAAAGTGTGGTTCCTGGCCGGGTCACTGACGCTGCGCACTGACGACGAGCGTATCGTCAACCGCTCGTTCCTGACGGAGATTATCTATGCCGGCATCGATCCGGCGCGCGTGGCGAAGGTAAGGGGCATGATTCCGTCGCTCGAACACGACCGTCCGTTTCAGCCGCCACCAGCGGCTTGATGTCTGTCTGGATGAGAACAGACTCAGCCCCTCGGCGCCGAGGATCTGGGTCGCGTACGGCCCCATGACGACGGTCGTGATATCGGTGATCCTGACGTCGGAAAGCGGACCGCTCATGTCAACCAGGAATGAGGACAGGCAGCTAGAAGTCGCAGCCTAGTTGCCGCAGCGTCCGATCGACCCAGGCACGGTCGAGCTTGCCTTGGCGTATTGCCTTCAGCACCGCTGCTTCCTTTACCGCCTGTTCCCTGGCGAGCTTGATGATATCCGGCGCGATGTCCTGCGGCAGCGCGACCAGCCCGTCTTCGTCGCCGACGATAATGTCGCCGGGATTGATGACCAGACCGCCGATGACAATCGGCACGTTGATCTCGCCCGGGCCGTTTTTATAGGGACCGCGGTGGGTGACGCCGCGCGCATAGACTGGAAAAGTCGAGGCGCTTATGGCGCCGGCATCGCGGATGGCGCCGTCGATCACCATGCCGGCCACGCCGCGGCTGGCGGCATGATTGCTCATGATTTCGCCGATGATGGCCTGCGCGGTGGCGGCGCCGGCATCGACCACGATCACGTCGCCGGGGCGCGCGATATCGATCGCCTTGTGCACCATGAGGTTGTCGCCCGGCGGCACCTTGACCGTGAGCGCGGGACCGACCAGCTTGCCGTGCTTGTGGTAGGGGCGGATCTCAGCGGCGACCGCATGCAGGCGGTTCATGCTGTCGCTCAGGTGCGCGGTAACGATTTTGCGAAGCTCGGTCAGGAGTTTCTGCGGCGGGTGTTTGGGCAGCGGCAGGATGCGAAAACCGATATTGGCCATGGGGTGCGATGTCGATGGAGTTTTCAGGATTGCATATCCTAGCATTACGCCGGCCGGCATGCCCGTCATGATACAATTTGCCGTGCTTAGTAATGTTCCAAATACAGCCCCGATCACGGATACAAAACGGCTATCCACAGCCTCCGTGCCGCAATTTCCCGCTCCCCCCTTTTTTCCGGCTCATGCGCATTCTGCTAAGCAACGATGACGGCTATTTTGCTCCCGGCATCACCATGCTGGCGGAAGCGTTGTCCACGCTGGGCGAAGTCACGGTGGTGGCGCCCGAGCGCGATCGCAGCGGCGCCAGCAACTCGCTCACGCTCGACCGGCCGCTGACGGTAAAGCGCGCGCAGAACGGCTTCTATTACGTCAACGGTACCCCGACCGACTGCGTGCACCTGGCGGTAACCGGGCTGCTCGATCATCTGCCCGACATCGTCGTTTCCGGCATCAATCACGGCGCCAACATGGGCGATGACACGATTTACTCCGGCACCGTGGCCGCCGCGACCGAAGGTTTCCTGCTGGGTATCCCGTCGATCGCGATTTCGCTGGTGGCCGAAGGCAGCGACCATTTCGCCACTGCCGCGGAGGTTGCGCGCCAGCTGGTTGATCGCTTCAGAATGCAGCCCCTGGGACAGCCGGTATTGCTCAACGTCAACGTCCCGGACGTGCCGCATGGGCAATTGTGCGGCGCCGAGATCACGCGCCTCGGTAAGCGTCACAAAGCGGAACCGGTAGTGAAGTCCGCATCGCCGCGCGGCGAAGTGGTCTACTGGGTCGGCGCCGCCGGCGGTGCGCAGGATGCCGGCGAGGGTACCGATTTTCACGCGGTGGCGAGAAAAGTGGTTTCGATTACGCCGCTGCAGATGGACCTCACGCATTTTTCTCAGATGCAGGCGGTGCAGGAATGGCTGGGCCAAGCTCCCGCATGACGGCGCGTCACTCCGGCATCGGCATGACTTCGCAGCGCACCCGCATGCGCATGGTCGAGCGTCTGCGCGACAAGGGCATACGCGACGAAGTGGTGTTGGCCGTGATGGGCGAAGTGCCGCGCCATCTTTTTGTCGACGAGGCGCTGGCGAGCCGCGCCTACGAGGATATCTCCTTGCCGCTGGGGTTCGGGCAGACCATTTCCAGCCCCTATACGGTGGCGCGCATGACGGAACTTGCGCGGGGCGGTGCTGCGCTGAACAAAGTGCTCGAGATCGGTACGGGTTGCGGCTATCAGACCGCTGTCCTGGCCAGATTGGCGAAAGAGGTCTGTTCCATCGAGCGGCTGGCGCCGCTGCTTGCCAGGGCAAGGCGGAATTTGCGCGAAGTTCGCGTGACCAACGCGCGGCTGCGCCACGGCGACGGCATGCTGGGCATGCCTGAAGCGGCGTCATTCGACGCGATCGTCATGACTGCGGCCGCAACGCACGTGCCGGAGACGCTGCTTGGACAATTGAGCGTGGGTGGTAAAATGGTTCTGCCGATGTCGAGCCACAATGAACAGCGCTTGTGCGTCATCGAGCGCACGCCGCAGGGCTACTCCGAGAAAAAGATGGATCAGGTAAAGTTTGTGCCATTGCTTCCTGGAACAGGATGAGCTGAAAGGTGACGGTAGCCGCCCATTCCTTTCCCAGGCTTGGCGTGTGGTGTGGCCTGATTTGCCTGCTCGCCGCGGGCTGCGCCGCCAAGCGCCCCGCGCCGGTCATCGAGCGTGCGCCGCAGGCGAAGCCGGCTGCGCCAGCGCCGTCGACTGTTGCCAGGCCTGCGCCGCGTCAGCCGGATGCCCATGCCGAGTTCTATACCGTCAGGCAGGGCGATACCCTCTACAGCATCGCGCTGGACCACGGGCTCGACTACAGGGAACTTGCCGCGTGGAACAATGTCGACCCGTCCAGAATCCGCGTAGGCCAGCGGCTGCGGCTGACGCCGCCGGCGGGCACCGTGGTTGCTTCACCGCTCAGGACGGCTCCGGGCACTGTTGAAGCTCGCCCTCTCGGCAGTGCCGCTCCGGCGCCGCTCGCCGACAACGTCAAGACCCAGCCCAAGGGCATGCGTATACCGTATTCGGACAAGGCATACGCGCAAATGGCGTCCATCAGTCCCGAGCCGGTTCCCGCGGCAAAAACCGAGCCGAAAACCGGCCCGCAGCAGGACAGCAACAAGGACGAAGACGATCTCGACTGGGCATGGCCGGCCGCAGGCAGGATCATCGGCGCATTCAACGACAGCACCAGCAAAGGCATCGCTATCGCCGGCAAGCTGGGACAGCCCGTGCTGGCGAGCGCGGCAGGTCGGGTTATTTTCAGCGGGACCGGCATCCGGGGGTTCGGCAAGCTGATCGTGATCAAGCACAACAAGACCTTCCTGAGCGTCTATGCGCACAACAGCGAGCTGCTGGTCAAGGAAGGCCAGACTGTCGCCAAAGGGCAGAAAATCGCCGAGATGGGCAATACCGATGCCGATCAGGTCAAGCTGCATTTCGAGATTCGGCGGTTTGGCAAACCGGTGGATCCCGTCAAGCTGCTGCCCGACCGGCCGACATGATTTCTGCAACCGGGACGAGCAGCCTGGTTGCGGCTCCCTTCCGGAATGCATTTTGACCCGGCGTTCACCTGTTCCTTGCCCTCCGGAGAGCAGAAGGCGATGCCGTCAAATCCCAGGCATGCGGACGCCCTCAAACGTTGAATTTCCGGACCCGTTGTTCAAGCGCGCGCAGAGCAGTGGACCCGGCACCGGCGCCATAGCGCAGCGCGACGTACAAGCGCGTTATTGCCGCGACAGCGGATGCCAGATCGGGGCGCAGGCGCGCCAGCCGTCCGGCGTAATCCAGCGGTCCCTCCGCCGGACGGCGCGCCAGGCCTTTGCGGCCGAGCTTGGCGCAGAATTTTTGATAAGCAAGCTTCGCCGGATCGCGTACCCTTGTTTTCAGCCTGCTCAGCAGGAACAGCGACAGCACCAGCGTGATGAGACCGCAGGCGACGATCAGGAGGATCGCCAGCGTACGCCAGGTGGCGTCGTTGAGTCCCGCCTGCGACAGCAGGCGGCGCTGGCGTTCCGGGTTATAGCCGAGCACCCATTGATTCCAGGTGTAGGCGAGCGAATCCCAGCCCAGGCGCAACTGCCGCAGCCACGGATAGTCGCCGCGTACCATGAGCGGCAGCGGATCGGTGCCGGCTACCGCGGCAGCAATGCCGGACTCGATGCGCAGCGGGGAAACCGCCGCGGTGGGATCGATGCGCACCCAGCCCGCATCACGGAACCAGACCTCGGTCCAGGCATGGGCATCGGCCTGGCGCACGATCATGTAGTTGCCGACCGGATTGGCCTCGCCGCCCTGATAGCCGGTGACGATGCGCGCCGGAATGCCCGCCGCACGCATCAGCACCGCAAACGACGATGCATAGTGTTCACAGAAACCGCGTTTCGTGTCGAACAGGAATTCATCCACCGAATTTTCGCCGAGCAGCGGCGGCGTCGTCGTGTAGAAAAAATTCTGGCTGCGGAACATCGACAGCACTTCGCGTACCAGCGCCCGGTCATCCGTGAATTTCCGGCGCAGCGACTGCGCCAGTTCCAGGGCGCGCGGATTCAAATCGGGCGGAAGCTGCAGCGCGCGCTGCAGCGCCACGCGGGATTCGGCGATGCCGTAACTCGTGTCCTGGTAAGACGTCATCGCGTAACGCAGGCGATTGGTGACCGGCGTATCGGAAATGAGCTGGAAATCAGCGCTCACCCTGGCGCCCGGCGGCACCCGGGCAGGCATTTCGAGTGCAAACAGCCAGCGCTTGCCGTGCGGCTCGATTGTCACTTCGTACTCGAGCGGCTGAGCGGCCGCCTGATATTGGGGCTCGCCGTAAACATGGCGCGGCGCACTCCAGGTGCGGCCGTCGAAATCCCATAGTACCGGCCCGCGCCAGTAGAGCTCTTTCGGCGGCGGCACCGCGGAGGTGAACGCAACGCGAAACGCGACCGCGCCGGACCGGCTGAGGCTGCTCAAGCTGCCCGGAGTCATGGTGTCGGAAAGGCCGGTCATGCCGGCATGAGCATCCAGCGGCAAGCCCCATAACGGGCCCTGCACGCGCGGGAACAGAAGGAACAGCGCCAGCATCAGCGGCACCGATTGCGCGAGCAGCAATCCGGCGGTACGCAATGGCTTGTGGTATCCAGGGGGAGGCTGTG
>JAIESJ010000301.1 GCA_019746155.1 Burkholderiales bacterium | reverse complement strand
TAACGGGCTGCCGCCCGCCGATGAGGTCGGCGATGATGCGGCCGGTGGGGGCGGCGCCGCACAGGCCGACGTGGCCGTGGCCGAAGGCATAGTAAATATTTTTGTGCCGGGGTGACGGCCCGATCACCGGCAGCGAGTCGGGCAGTGACGGCCGGCGTCCCATCCACTTGGTGCAATCCACGCTGCCGATGCCAGGCAGCATGCGCCGCATGTGTTGCGCCAGGATATCGGCGCGCGCGTAGTTAGGCTCTGCGTAGATACCGGCGAACTCGGCCTGCCCCGCGATGCGCAGCCCCATGTCCATCGGCGTGACAAAAAACTTTCCTTCCGGCGCGAACACCGGCATGGAAAGTTCGACCCGCGGATCGGAAAAGGTAACGTGATAACCGCGTTCGGCTTCGATCGGCACGGGATCGCCAAGTTTTGACGTAAGTTCGTTGGAATGCACGCCGGCACAGACCACCAGCGTCTCGACCGACACCCTGCCGGCGCTGGTCACCAGCGCGGTCGGCCCCGCCGGGCCGAGTTCGATGTCGAGCACCTTGCGCCGCAGGATTTCGCCGCCGTCGCGCTGGAACTGTGCAGCGAGCGCTTTGGTGAGGCGCCCGGGATCGGCGACATAGCCCTGCTCCGGAAGATACAGGCCGCAGCGATAGATCTTCGCCAGCGCCGGCGCAAACCGCTGGATCGCCTGCGCGTCGAGTTCCTCCATCGCCACGCCGCGGTCGCGCCGCAGTTGCCACGCCAGCGCGTCGCCGCGATAAGCGTCCTCGCTTTCGTAGACCGCGAGGTAGCCGGTCTGGCGTATCAGGTCGGTTACGCCGGCGTGCTTCACCAGCGGCCCGTAGGCATCGAAGGTTTGTTTCAGCAGCGCGCGCAGGGCGTCGGCGATGCGCTCGACGCGCGCACGCCGCGAATTCGCGATGAATCTCAGCAGCCACGGCGCCGCCCTGGGCAGATACGACCAGCGCACGGTGAGCGGCCCCAGCGGGTCGGCGAGATAACCCGGCACCTTCCACAGAATGCCCGGCAGGGCCTGCGGCGCGCAGGAACCGGGGCTGAGGATGCCGGCGTTGCCGAACGAGCAATACTCGCCCGGCGGATTCATGTCGACCACGGTCACCTCATGCCCGTCGCGCCGCAGATAGCATGCGGTGGCGATGCCGACAATGCCGGCGCCGATGATCGTGATCTGTTTCGGCATGCGATCCTGCTTCGCGGTGAACGGCGCGCCCGCGCTATGGGCATTCGTAAAAATGGTTGCCGTAGGTCGGAAATCCTTACCCGACATGGTGTCGCCAGGGGATTGGCGACCTACGCGTAATCTTTCTGTAGGGCGGCATTCCCATGCCGCCATCACTGATTGTCGGCAAGGGATTGCGGCCCCCGCACTTTTTCATGCGGTGACTGGGAGTCGTGGCGATTATAGCGCGCCAAATTGATAGGGACCGGCGAACAATGTTAGAATGGGCGCCGTTCGCTGAACCGGATACGGGCGGTTAACTCAGCGGTAGAGTGCCACCTTCACACGGTGGAAGCCACTGGTTCGATCCCAGTACCGCCCACCAATTACTTCAAGCACTTAAAGCACCCTGCAAACTCACCGTATCGCTGGTGAGACCAGATTGAGACAGGGCATTGAGCTTCTCGACTGCTGCCCTGCTGTTCTCTGGTGCGTTGTGAGCGTATCGCTCAGTCATTCTAATCGTGCTGTGTCCGAGCACCTCTTTCACATCGGCTAATGGCACACCGCTTTGCACCAACCAAGAGCCGCAGGTATGGCGCAGATCGTGAAAATGGAAATCCTCAAGCTCGGCCTCTTTTAACACGGCCTCCCAACTCGATTGAATAGACACGGTACGCTCACCGCTCTTTCGGCAGAATACCCAAGGGGTGTCTGGGCAATGCTTTTCCCGATACCGTAAACGGTTCAGCAGCGCGGCACGGGCTTGTTGGTTCAATGGCACACGCTTCGGTTTACCATTCTTGGTATCTTTCCCCTCTAGTTTCAGAGTGTTTGTTTCCAGATCGACCTGAGACCATCGCAGCCCGAGCAACTCGCCACGACGACATGCCGTGTTAACAGCAACACGAATCAAGTCTGCAAGGTAAGGAGCTCGTTTATGTTGCTCTGCCGTCTTAATCAACCTGGACACCTCTTCCACCGTTGCAAAGCGTTTCCTGCCATCGCCTTCGCTCAATCGCATACGCTCGGCGGGATTGTGTATATCCCAATCCCATTCTCGGCGCGCATAATTGATCGCAGACGAGAACAACCCGACTTCACGGTTAATGGTGGCATTGGCGATTCCTTCAGCTTTCCGCTGTTCGATATAGCCGCGAACATCGGCACGCTTGAGTTTCCCCAACTCCCGACCAGTGAAAAACGCTTTCAGCTTTTTTAGATAGTAGAGATCACGTGACCAGCCGCTACGCTCAGTCTCGGTTGCCTTGAGGTAAGCAAGCATAAGTTCGTCAAATGTGCGTGAGGGTTGCGTACCCCACAATCGCTCTTGTCGCGCCTCTAATCTCCATTTTGCTTCTAGCGCTTTCGCCTCGCTTTTGTTAGTCGTTCCAGTAGAACGTTTAACTCTTGCGCCGCTTGCGTCGGTGTAGCTGACATAGAAGATCGGTGAATCTTTGCGTTTAAATGGCATGGTGCAACTCCTTTCCACGCCACCGGTTCCACGCCCTTCTGATTATCCGCAGTTTTAATCCTGGCTGCCACATATTCGTGCACAGCATCAGCTGGTATCCGCACCAATCGACCAACACGAAGAAATGGAAGCTCACCACGGGATATCAACCTTTGCACAGTACGCCGCGATAGTCCGCCAAGCTGTCGTGCAGTTTCATCAAGCGACCACAGCAGCATCATTCCCGCCTCCCGGATCGAGGGCATAAGCCAGCGCCGAGTCGGTACGTAATTGGTAGCTATACGGATCAAGACGGGCAGGAAGTCCATCACGGGCAAGCGCATGAACCACCGAATCCGTATCTCCCCCATACACCTGCATCATCAGATTGATGAGTCTGCCGCACTGGTTCCGCGCAACCTCCACGGCCTTCGTATAGGTAGTCTTTGCTGCTTTTTGTATGGTTTTGACCCTGCATTGTTCAGCAGAGAGAAAGCGCAGACAGGGATATGCACCTGCAAGGTAGGCTGCTGGCCTCGTCAGAATGTCGAGCGGGATATGGCGGGATTTATTGTGAATTTCCAGTTCAACACGCACCCAAGGGCTATCCGGCTCGCCCAACTGCTTACCCTTCTCATAGATGCGCAACAGCTTCCCATTGTGCCGCGCCCCAACATAGACCGTGCGCCCCTTACTGCCGCCCCACCAATCCCCGGCAACGCTGGATTCAGGCTTGCGACCGCCCGAATTGAAACCTCCGGCGTCATACCATGCCTTGGCCTTTTCAATCGTAACCGTCTTGCCCTCGAAATCATCGTGAGCGGGGTCAACCCGCGTGAGCCGCGCACCGTGGCATTCCAGCCATGCCCTGAGCTTTTCCCAGTCCGCGATCCGGCCACAACCTTGCCCGTTCAGGCTGACGTAGACCGTCCCTCGTTGATTCTTGCCACCCCACGCGACCAAGCCCCCTTCCTCGATGATGGCGCTGTGCTTGTAACCGTATAAGCCCGCAGCGCGAGGGGTATAGATATCGAAGCCGAACAGTCGGGCAAGCTCGGCCATGACCCAGGTATGCGTTTTAACTGGGGCGGCTTGAGGGTAAAAGCGCACCAGTCGATAAAGGCGATAAGGGAATTTGCCGATTCCAGCGGTTTCGGATGGGCGATGATGACGCCCCGACCACCCCGGCTCTCCAGCCGGTAGATTTCCGCCTCGTAGTCCTTGTCAAACTCCCCGGCCAAACTTTCGGGAGATGCAAGGGGTACCCTTGATGGGTTCCTTTCGTCCCGTTTTACTAAACGGGATGCCGCCGGCGCGCTGGCGGCGCCGCTGCGCGGCTGCTCGCCACTCGCGCCGGCGAGCTGTCCGTTTTGTCCATCAGAAAACATAAAACCTCCCTGTGTAGAACGCTATGTTCTACAGAATAGAGGCCAACGTGTAGTATGTCAAGTTCTATGATGTCGCAATCGGGCTACGCACGTCCTTGGTCTCACCCCGCACCGCCTTCCAGAAGCTGCTAACCTGCTGCAACGCTTTATAAGCAATAGACTTTCTAGAAAGATGGGTTTCAGGCTCGCACAGCTCACGAAACTTGATGCCGGTGATCTTTTCGTACTTCTTGATCGTCGCTTGGCTGTGAACCAAAAACATCACCTTCCAGCCGAATTGCGTTCCCAGCAGAAGCGCACCCCATGCCGATTCAAATGTCGGAATGTCGCCTTTGAACTCTGCTGCCCGCTTCTCAAACTGTGGTTTCAGTGCAAGCCATTGTTCGTCGGTAAGCAATACCTTCTTTGTCATGTTGACCTCACGCGTTTTGCAGCGTGGAGAATATCACGTTCACCAGCCCAACCACGAATCACCGTTTCTCTGAGCATTGCGTTGCGATTCGAGCATTGCCTCTTTGAATATTTTCTTCTCGTGTCTCTCACCTAAAGTGAGTTCGTTCCACCTCAACAAAAACTTCGCTTTCTTAACCGGATCGGTCTCTCTCTGCAATCCGATACAATCTGTCAGCCTCTGCTTGTCTGCTTGCTCCGACATTACGTCCCACAAAAAAGGATACCTTATGACGATTATGCCGTTTCCAAAGATATCTTTACACGCTTCCCAAGCGCCCCCGCAGCCTTAACAACCGTTGTCAGTGTCGTCGATGGGTTCTCCGGGTTAAGCAGACGATCCAGTTGCGCTCGCGTCGTTCCCATGCGCTTGGCCATCGCGCTCTTGGTGAGCCGAGATTTCTTCATGCTTTGCTCCAACTGATAAGCCAGTACGCGCTTGACCGCGATAGCCTGCGCCTCGTCGAATATCTTCTCTTCCTTCAGGAAATCATCAAAATCAGAACCAATATGAGGATTGCGTTTCATTTTGTACTCCGTAGCTTTTTCAATCGTTGCCGCGCCAGATCAAGGTCCAGCTTCGGCGTCTTGCGATTCTTCTTGATAAACCCGTGCAGCAGAATCATCGTATTGTCTTCCAGCGTGAACAGCACGCGAGCAATGCGCGTTGAAAGCCGGCTGCGAACTTCCCAAATACCGTTGCCGATATGGTCCACGACCGGCATCCCTATCGGCCACCCGAACTGAACAGTCTTGATATCCGTGCCGATCTCTCGCCGCTCGTCATGCGGTAGCGACCTCAGCCAGTCCCGGACCGGCTCCGATCCGGAGGCCTCGCTGTAGAATCGCACCGTGAGGCGCGGCATGTTCGACGGTTCTGATTGTATCATTTTTGATACTCTCTTTTCAATCGTGAATTGCACTCTGTGGCGTCACTGAGACCGATTTGTGTCACAACAGGGCGGAAAATGGCAACTTCTGTCACATTAACGCGGAACCGGCCGGCGTAAGACATTGAATTTAATGTGACTGCGCCCTGAGATTT
Organism: Burkholderiales bacterium; assembly: GCA_019746155.1. Lineage (GTDB taxonomy): Bacteria > Pseudomonadota > Gammaproteobacteria > Burkholderiales > SG8-41 > CAKKQX01. Next base: position 12,521 of record JAIESJ010000301.1, on the reverse strand, counting down.
CGACTCACACGGTGGAAGCCACTGGTTCGATCCCAGTACCGCCCACCACCGTTTACTTCGGCTTTCCCGAAGTTTCCCGAGACCTCATCGGCGTGCTGGCCGCGGCCTTTTTAGCCATGCGGAATCAGAGTCTCAAAATTTCCACCAATTCCCGCGTTGTCACGATCCGCGTCTTGCCGTGCCGACCGAGCGTGAGAACGCCCGCCTTGTCGCCGGTCACCAGATAATCCGCTTCACCCGCTCGGGCCATCGCGAACAAGAAGTCGTCCGCTGGGTCGGTTGACACCTGCGCCGTTTCGGTTATCTCAATGCAAAGCGCCGGTTCGCACAGTTCATCGAGCATGGCTGGCTCCGGCTTCGGCCGGTTTGATGTACTGCTGGACTTTGGGATAACCGATAACGCGTAACGTGCCTGAACTCGTCCAGCGAATAGCGTCTGCCATGGCAGCCCCCGCCTACCAACGCCTTACTCGCGAACGCCTGATCCCATCGCCATGCATTGCAAAACCATCAGACGCGGCGATGCAAGCGCAGGTCCGCCATCAGCAACACGCTGTTCGCGCACACCGCAAACGCGGCCAGCAGGAGCGTGATCGCCATCACGGTTCGAACGTCGTGCAAGCCGACCGCGTTCATGATAAGAAAGCCCAGCCCGCGTTGGGAAGCGAACATTTCGCCGATAAGAACCCCGAGCAGCGTCAAGGAAAAGCACACACGCAGTCCGGAAAAAACTTCCGGCAACGCCGCCGGCAATACGATGGTGAATACCATCGCGCCACGTGAGACCCTCATGATCCGGCCGGTCTTGAGGTAGGCTGGATTTACAGTCCGGACTGCATTCATGCAAAAGAGGGTCACTGGGACGATACCATGCAGCGCCCCGAAGGCCACCTTCGCCGACATCCCAAGCCCGAACACGAGCAGGATCAGAGGATAGAGGGTAATCTTGGGCAGGGAATAGAGCGACACCAGGATCGGTTCGGCCACGGCGCCGGACAGGCGGTGCAGCCCCAGGCCGAGGCCGAGAGCGAGCCCGCCGCCCGCAGCGATGAACAGGGCGTAGCCGAATGCCGAGAACGTTTCCCGGACGTGGCGCCAGAAGGATTCCGCAATAAGCAGTTCCATCGCCGCGATCGCGGTATCGCGCGGTGACGAGAGCGCCACGTCCCCGGAAACGAGGTAAAGCAGCTGCCACAGCGCCGTCAGCGCGGCGAGAAACAGGAAGACCTCCAATGCGCGCCGGATCATCGCAGGTTGCGCCGCCTGAGCAGCCGCTGCTCCCATGTGTAGAAGGCCAGGTTCACCGCGATCACCAGCGTGATGACCAGCAGCATCAGCGCATACATGCGGGCAGTGTTGAAATTGTTGTAGGCATAGCTGATGGCGTAGCCCAGCCCCGCGCCGGACAGAATGAATTCCGCCGCGATAACGCCGATGAAGGAATAAGCGACCGCCAGCTTAGTTCCGGTGAACAGGTGGGGCGCGGCCGAAGGCAGCTTGATACGCAACGCCGTCGCGACCGGTCCCATGCGCATAACCCGCGCCGTCTTGAGAAGCACCCGCGGAATGCGATCGAGTCCGTCGAGTGTGTTGATGATCATGGCCACCACCGCGAACAGAAAACCGATGACGATGATCGGCAGGTCGCCCATTCCGAACACGACGATCAGCGCCGGATAGAGCGCGAACACGGGAATGGCGTAATAGCTGGCGAGAAAGGGGTAAGCGACGCGACGTAACGGTGGTGCCGCATGCAGCACAACGCCGATGAAAAAACCCCCGGCCACCGCGGTGACGAAAGCAGCCAGCACGTTGCGCAAAGTCCGCAACAGGTCGGCCGTGATCTCACCGGACTGCAGCAGCTTGGCCGCCGTGGCCAGCATCACGCTCGGCGGTACCAGGGTGTGAGGGCTGATGAGGCCGCTGCGGCACGCGGCTTCAAGCGCGGCCAGCGCTCCCGCCACCACTGCCAGACGCACCCAAGTCACCCGACTCATATGGTTTCCTGCTTCCTCGGCGGTGTGCCTGTCCTTCCCAGTCCCTTAAGCGACTCTTCCCTGAGAACGCGCCACAGACGGCTGGTGATATTGCCGAACTGCGCGTCCGACGCCAGTCGCGAGTCCCGGTCCCGCGACCAGCCAGTCTTTACCACCTCGATGATGCGGCCGGGCCGGGCCGACATCACGCCCACGCGGTCCGACAGCATTGCCGCCTCGTCCAAGGCGTGAGTAATGAGCAGCACCGTGGCCCCCGTCTCGCGCCATACCCGCAGCAGTTCGTCCCCCATCAGCAGCCGGGTCTGCTGGTCGAGCGCTCCGAACGGCTCGTCGAGCAGGATGAGGCGCGGCTGGGTTACCAGCGTGCGCGCGATGCAGACGCGCTGGCGCATGCCGCCCGAGAGCTGTGCCGGATAGGCGAGAGCAAAGTCGTCAAGACCCATGAACGAGAGCGCGTATTCGACGCGCTCTCGAACTTCGGCTGCGGGGAGCCGCGCCCGCTTCAGGCCGAATGCCACGTTCTCCCGTACGTTCAACCAGGGAAAGCTGGCATCGTCCTGGAACACCACCCCGACCCCGTCCGGCACCGCGCCTTGTATCGTGGCGCTTTCAAAGGTGATGCTTCCCGCCGTCGGTTGCGCCAGGCCGGCGAGTACTTCAAGCAGCGTGGATTTCCCGCACCCGGATGGTCCCACTACGGAAAAAAACTCGCCCCGTCCCAGCGCGAGGTCCACCGGGCCGAGAGCGTGCACCGCAGAGTGGGTGGGCGTCGCGGGGTAGACACGCGTCACTCCTTGCAGTTCCGCGTGAATCCGCATCATGCCGGCAGCCGGAACCGGGCTTATTTCAGGAGGCTCGCGTCGATGAGCTTGGCCCAGTCCACAGGACCGCTCCACTCGCCGACGACCTGCAATCCCTTCACCATGGCATTCATGCCATCCATCTCGAACTCGCCCGCGCTCCAGTACCGGATGGCGATCAGGTTGGCGATGCTCTCCTCCACGATCTGCGGGCTCATGTTGTAGGCCTTGGCGACGATGACCGCCGCCTCCTTGGGATTGGTGTAAATGAATTCCACTCCTTTGCGGCGCGCTGCGACAATGGCCTTCAGCTTCTTCGCGTTGCTTTTCGCGAACTCGGCAGTGGTCACGCCCACGGTTTGGGTCATCGGCGGCAGCACGTCCTTGACGAAAAACACGGGGCGATACTTGGCCTTTTCCTTGGCCCAGATAGGATCCATGATGGGCGCCGCGGCAATGCCGCCCTGCTGCAGCGCGGTGAGCCCCGCCCCGATGCCGCCCACCGCCATGCGCGCAACCTTGTCCTGCGGGATGCCCTGGGCGTCGAGCGCCATGATGACCAGCATCTCGGTTACCGACTTGGGGCTGGTGATGCCGATCTTGCGCCCCTGCATATCCTTCAGCGACTTCACCGGCGAATCCGGCATCGTCACCCACAGGATCTCGCCGGCGGTGCGCACGCCCGCGTGCAAGATGTGCACATCTATGCCTTCCTTGACCGCCGCCAGCACCGCCGGCAGGGCGACCTCGCCATAAGGCAGGCCGCTCGCCAGCACATTGCGCATGGTGGTGCCGCCGCCTTTGGAAGTAAGGATGCCATCGATATTGACACCGGCTTCCTTGAAGAAGCCTTTTTCCATGGCGACGGCATAAGGGGCGCCGTACATGAGCACGCCCCAGTGGGTGACCGTGATCTGCTCGGCGCGAGCCGGATGTAAATGTAATACCGCCAACAGCCCGACGATCAAACCGAGCGTATGTGCCGTTTTATTTGCTCTTCGCAACCATGTCCGGATCATTTGTTCTCCTCTCTCTTTTATCCATCCGAAAATCCCAGCCGAAACGATTGATCAGATGTTCATTACACGTAGCGCTCGCGATACCAATCGTTCACCTTATCCCCGGTGGTCAGCCAGACGTCATCGTGCTTCGCGATGTACTCGAATGCGCGCTTCAGGTGCTTGAACCTGTTGGGTTGCCCCACCCAGAACGGGTGCAGACAGATCGGCATGCAGCGGTCGTTGTTCGCACCCTCCTCGTATAGCACGTCGAACTGGTCCCCGCTCATGTCGCCGAAGGCCCGAAACTGACACCCACGTTCTGGAAAGCCGAAATGTCGTTCAATTATACTTGTTCCTTCCGCTTGCGCCGCTCCTGCGATTCGAGCCACGGCAGCATGCGCCCACCGAGTGGGCGGCCCACAAGCCCTTCGGCCACCTTGACCGCCGCACGCAGACGGGTGACATCGATTCCGGTCTCGTAGCCGCACTGGGACAGCATCAGCATCAGATCTTCGGTGGCGAGGTTGCCCGATGCTCCCGGCGCGAAGGGACAGCCGCCCAGTCCGCCGACCGAGCTGTCGAACTTGCGGATTCCGGCCTGCAGCGCCGCCCATACGTTGGCGAGCGCCAGCGCCCGCGTGTCGTGGAAATGTCCGGACAGCCGCTGTGCGCCGCAGCGGGAAACCAGGATCTTAAACAGATCGAACACCTGAGCCGGACTGGCAGCCCCGATGGTGTCGGCGACGACCACCTCCGCCGCACCCGCAGCGAACATCTCGTCGGCGAGCGCGACCACGTGCCCTGCCGGGGTCGGTCCCTCGTAGGGGCAGGCGAAAGCTACGGCAACGTAGGCGCGCGCCGCGACGCCGTCGGTGCGCGCCCGCCCCAGCACATCACGGCATACCTGCCGGGCCTGCGCGAGAGTCATGTTGATGTTGCGCAGATTCATAGTTTCGGTGGCGGACAACACCACGGCTACCGCCTTGGCTCCGGCGGCACGAGCGCGCTCGTAACCCTTGAGATTGGGCACCAGAACCGAGTAATCCACCTCGCCTCTGGCAGGAAGCGCAGCATACAACTCGGCGGCGTCGGCCATCTGCGGCACGGCCTTGGGCGAGACGAAGCTGGTCGCCTCGATATGCCTCACCCCGGCTTCCACCAGCACCCGGATCAGTTGCAGTTTGCCGGCGGTATCGATGAGCGCCGGCTGGTTCTGCAGCCCGTCGCGCGGCCCCACTTCGTTGACGGTCACGAATTCCACGGTGTCCTCCTCCCGGCCTGCGTCATCCGATTACTCCGTTCGTTCGCAAAGCGCCGATCCGCGCGCTATCCAGGCCCAGCATGTCTCTCAACACGTCGTCGGTATGCTGGCCCAGCAGGGGCGGAGCAGAGTAAGTGTCCTCAAAGGTATCCGAAAGCTTGACCGGATTGCCCGGCATTTCCACGTCCCCGCCCAAGGGATGCCGGACCCTGACCACCATGTTGCGGGCCCGGACCTGGGGATCGTTGAGCGCTTCTGAAAAACGATTCACCGGGGCGCAAGGAATACGCTTGGCGCGCAGCGCCTTCAGCCAGTAATCAGCCGTTTCAGAAAGTAGAACCTCCTGGATGCGCGCGTTGATAAATTCACGCTCCTCGTATCTGCCCGGCTGGGTAAGATATTTTTCCCTGCGCAGCTCGGGATCGTCGATCACTTCCAGCAGGTTCTGCCAGAATATGTCGCCGATCACCGCGATAATGATGTACTGAGTCCTGGTTCGGAACGAGTTGTAGGGCACGTGCACGAAATGTCCATTGCCGAGCGGCACGGGGTCAATGCCCGACAACGAGTACATCGTCGCCATGTAGTTGAGCAGCGAAACCTGGCAGTCCAGCATGGAAATGTCCACGTGCTGGCCGCGTCCCGTAGTCTGCCTGGCCACCAACGCTTCCAGCACGCCCATCGCGCCGAACATGCCGCCGGCGAGATCCCCTATGGGAATCCCGGCGCGCAGCGGCTCGCCGCCGGGATAACCCGTGATGGACATGCCGCCGCCCATTCCCTGCACTACCTGGTCGAAGGCGGGGCGGTCGGTCCCCGGTCCGGTCTCCCCGAAGCCAGTCACCGAGCAAGTAATGATGCGGGGATTGACCCGCGACAGGGCGTCGTGGTCGATCCTGAGACGCCTGGTCACGCCGACGCTGAAGTTGTCGAACACCACGTCGGCCTTTTTTACGAGTTCGTAGAACAGTTCTACCCCCGCGGGCGCCTTGAGGTCGATGCACGCGCTGCGCTTGTTGCGGTTGAGCGTCAGAAAATACGCGCCCATGCCGTGCAGGCTGTATTGAGGATCGGCGGCCAAGAGCTTGCGCGTGCCTTCGCCGGTGCCGGGTGGCTCGATCTTGATCGTATCGGCCCCCATGTCGGCCAGCAGCATGGTGCCATACGGGCCGGAAAGCATATGAGTCAAATCGAGAACAACGATTCCTTGCAACGCTTTCATTTCATATCTTCTTCCATATCCGCTGCGTCGCACCTCCTCACGTTGGGCTGAACTATCGGGAAATGTCATGAATATTTTTGTTTTGTGACATCCGCAAAAGTCGGACCAACCGGCGGCCACTGTTCCCGGGACTTGCCGAATATCAGGTATCTATTTGTTCTATATTCACTATTATTCTTGATCAGCAAATGGCTCCCAAGACATGCTGACCACGTCCAGATGTTTCGATAATGAAACACGTGATTCATGATCGCAACAATACGTGCTACCATGTTCGCCGCTGCGGACGGCTTCCGGCGACAGCGCCGGCTATTCGGAGGAGAAAAACATGAAGCTTCCCGGGATCGACGACGCCAAGAAACCGAAGATCTGGGCCATCAGCTACAAGCGCTTAAGCCGCCTCATCGACAGCATCATTCCAAACTATGCACCGTATGCCGACATCCGCATCATCGACCGCACCTTCGATGACGCGCTGGAGTCTGCGCGCGAGCTGGAGCGGGCCGGCGAAGTGGACGTTTTCTTGAGCGCGGGCGCGAACGGCGCCTATCTGCGCAACAACGTGACCGTCCCGGTAGCGCTGGTCAAAGTGACCGGGTTCGACATCCTGCTGGCCTTGGTGAAAGCCCGGCAAATTTCCGAGCGCATCGCCATCGTCACCTATCAAGCCATCAGCCCGGAACTGGAGGAAGTCAAGCAACTGCTCAACCTCGACATCGAGCAGCGCTCCTATTCGACCATCGACGACGCCAAGGACCAGTTCCAGTCCCTCGCCGCCGCGGGCTACAAGGTGATCGTCGGCTCCAGTCTGATTACCGACCTGGCGGAGCAGGCCGGCCTCACCGGAATCTTTCTCTATTCCCCCAACTCGGTGCGCCAGGCATTCGACGACGCGCTGGAAATCGCCCGCATCGCGCGTCTCGAGGAAGCGCGACGCGAGCGGCTCAACACCATCCTGCGCCATCTCAACGAAGGCGTTCTGGCGGTCGACATGGCAGAGCGCATCCAATCGCTCAATCCGGCAATGGAACAGCTGCTCGGCGTGCGCAGTGAGAGCGTGATGGGCAAGCCGCTGAGCGAGGTCGCTCCAGAACTGAACCTGAGCCACACGCTGCGCACCGGCACTGCGGAGTTGGCGCAGATTGAAAAAGTTGGTCACAAGACCGTGGCCGTCAACCGCATCCCGATCACCGAACACGGGCTGCAGACTGGAGCGGTGCTGACTTGCCAGGACTCCACTGCAATTCAGCGCGCAGACCGCAACATCCGGTCCCACAGCCGGCCGCGCAACTTCGTGGCGAAATATCATCTATCGCAAATCATCGGCGAGTCGCCCGCCATCCGCCACGCCAGGGCGCTCGCCCTGCAATACGCGCAGACCGACTCCACGGTTCTCATCACCGGCGAAAGCGGTACTGGCAAGGAGTTGTTTGCCCAAGGCATTCACAACGCCAGCCGCCGCAAGAATCATTCGTTTGTCGCGATCAACTGCGCGGCGTTTCCGGAGTCGCTGCTGGAAAGCGAGCTGTTCGGCTATGAAGAGGGCGCCTTCAGCGGGTCCCGGCGCGGCGGCAAGGCGGGGCTGTTCGAATCGGCGCACACCGGCACGATCTTTCTCGACGAAATCGGCGACATGCCGCTCGCGCTGCAGACGCGGCTGCTGCGCGCGCTGCAGGAAAAGGAAGTGCTGCGTCTCGGGAGCAATGATCTGACTCCCGTTGACGTGCGCGTAATCGCCGCCACCAACTGCGACTTAAAGCAGAAGAGGGCGGAAGGCAGGTTCCGGGAGGATCTGTTCTACCGCCTCAACATTCTGCACATCGACCTGCCCCCGTTGCGCGAGCGCAGGGAAGACATCCCGCCCATTGCGGCGCACCTTCTCGGCGAGGCGTTGAGGCGCGTCGGCGCCCTGCACCGTCGCGACGAACTGGTGGCTGCTCTGCTGCCCCGCTTCGAGCATTATCCGTGGCCTGGAAACATACGCGAGATGGAGAATGTCATAGAGCGGGTCACAGTGCTATGCCAAAGCTCCGACACAATGGAGGCATTCAGCGAAAAAACGCTGCGCATGATCACGCCGGAACTGTTCGTCGCTACCGCAACGCCGAGCACGGGAGAGCACCCATTGTCTTCCCTACATAATTTGCGTCAAGACAGCGAAACTGATTACATTGAGCAGGTACTAGACAAGTGCAACGGAAACCACGTTGAAGCCGCAAAAATTTTGGGGATCAGCCGCGTAACCTTGTGGCGCAAGCTGAAACATTCGCGCAACGGCGAAAAAGCGGCGCGCAAAACGTGACGCGCTGCCGTACGGCATACCCTACGACATGCGCCAACCATCATGCCTGACCACTACATCCCCCTGATTACACCGCCCGAACAACAGACCGAGCCCGCGCTGTGGTTCGCCTTCCAGCGCCGGGAGATGCTGGTGCGCACCATTGCGGACAAGCCAGACGTGCCGTGCTGCACCGATCTCGCCGAACACGGGTTGAAGCCGGTGCGCCGCCAGTATCTCGGCACTTACGCCGGCAGGCACTGCTACACCGTGGAACTCGATGAATCCGATCCAATGCCGGAGGGCTGGGCGGCTCTGGGCCTGCGCGAGCTGTTCGGCCATTTCGAAGAGACGCTGGCGGCGCTCTCCGGCCGCGCCTATCAGATCATGGACTGGGACCGCAATCACCAGTACTGCGGCCGCTGCGGCACGCCCACCGAACAGCGCCGCGACGAACGCGCGCGCGCCTGCCCCAGTTGCGGGCATGTCGCCTACCCGCCGATCTCGCCGGCGATCATGGTGCTGGTGACGCGCGGGCGCGAGCTGCTGCTGGCGCGCAAGGCGGAGTGGGCACCCGGCCGTTTTTCGGCGCTGGCCGGCTTCGTCGAGCCCGGCGAAATGCTGGAACAGACGGTAGCGCGCGAAACCCGCGAGGAAGTCGGCGTCGAAATCGCCGACATCCGCTACTTCGGCAGCCAGCCGTGGCCGTTCCCGCACTCGCTGATGATCGCGTTCACCGCCGAATACGCCGGCGGCGAAATCAGGCCCGACGGCGTGGAGATCGAGGAAGCGCGCTGGTTCGATGTGGAGCAACTGCCGAAACTGCCGCCCGGCATCAGCATTTCGCGGCGGCTGATCGATACCGTGTCGGCGCGGCTCGCCGCGCAGCACCGTCGCTGAGTTACTAAAACCCGTCTCAAAAACCAAATCATCAGCCACCGATGAACGCCGATCAAAAGCGAAACCTATAGAGAGAATTCCTTTTAATACCCACTTGATGGGTACACAGAGTATATCTGCGTCTTGAGACAACTTCTAAGAAGCTGGCCGCGGCGAACAGCCTGTGCTAGTTTCTATATTGTTACCCTGCTGAAGACACATTACACACTCATGAATCCGCTGCTTGAACTGCACGCCCTCGGCCAGCGCATCTGGCTCGACAATCTGTCGCGCACGCTGCTGCGCGAAGGCACGCTGGAAAAACTCATCACTGACGACGGAGTGGCCGGCGTCACGTCCAACCCCTCGATTTTTTTCAAGGCCATCAGCGAAAGTCCGTATTACCGCGAGGAAGCGGCTGCCCTCCGGCGCGATGCGGCGCTCACGCCCGAGCAGCGCTACGAACGGCTGGCCATCGCCGACATCCGGGCGGCGTGCGGCCTGCTGCGCCCGCTGTTCGATCAGACCCAGGGAGAGGACGGCTACGTCAGCCTGGAGGTATCGCCCGCCCTGGCGCACGATACAGCGGGAACAATTCAAGCGGCCAGGCGTCTCAAGGCCGCGGTACGCTGCGACAACCTGCTCATCAAGGTGCCCGCCACGCCCGCGGGCGTCGCCGCGGTCGAAACGCTGATCGGGGAAGGCTGCCCGGTCAACGTCACACTGATGTTTTCGCTGGCACACGTGAGAAGCGTGGCCCGCGCCTACCTCCGCGGCCTCGAAAAATGGACAACGGGCGGCGGCGACGCAAGCCGCGTCAAGTCGGTTGCCAGCCTGTTCCTGAGCCGTGTCGACACGCTCGTCGACAAAAAACTGGAGGCGATCGGCGGCGATGCGCTCGCACTGCGCGGAAGATCAGGCGTGGCTCTCGCGAAACTCGCCTATCAGGAATACAAGACGATTTTCAAAGGCGCGCAATTCGCGCCGCTCGCCATGCGCGGCGCGCGACCGCAATACCTGCTGTGGGCCAGCACCGGCACCAAGAACCCGGCTTACAGCGACGTGCTCTACGTCGAATCCCTGATCGGACCGGAGACGATCAACACCCTGCCGGATGCAACGCTTGCCGCCTTCCGCGATCACGGGCACGCCAGCCTGACGCTGGAAAACGAGGTTGAAGCGGCACACCAGCAGTTTACCGCCCTCACACGCTTCGGCATCGACCTGGATAAAATCGGCGAAGAACTGCAGGTCGAGGGCGTGAAGCTGTTTTCCGACTCGTTTGAGCAGCTGCTCAAACTCGTGGCGTAGTTGGTGATTGGTGACTGGTGATTGGTGATTCATTAACCCTGCAGTAGTAGGTCGGCAATCCTTTGCCGACATTCGCGCGTTTGGCGGCATGCCCCCGGGACTCGTTGGTGGAACGCCCGTTTGCGGGAACGGGGCCAGGCGCGCTACCCGCAGGCGGCCGGCTTTTCCGGTAACGTGTCCGCGCGCCATGCCGCCCTACATTGCTGTTAGCAGGTTCCTTCCCCTCGCCCCGAAGGAAGTCCCCTTGGGGAACAAGGGGAAGGACAGGATGGGGAAAACGCAGGCCGATGCCAACCCATCCCCACCCCAACCCTCCCCTTGAAGGGGAGGGAGACGTTTTGTAACACAGTAAGAATAGCCGGCAGCTGTCACAAATCACGAAGCGCGGCAGCCCGAAAAAAATCCCGGGCACCACGATGCAACGACACGCCGTCAGGCTTCCAGGCGCTTCCAGACGCAGGAACCGCCGCTCGCCTTCTCGATATCCTCGAGCTGATTGGCGTGGGCGGCCAGTTCCTCGTCGCTAGCACGCACGACGATCAGTTCCAGACTCGCGCGCGATATTTTCTCGGCGGCGGAAACGGCGGCAGGCGCCCGCTCCGCTTCCATGATCAGGCTTTCCTGGCCGCGCGTCATCGACAGATAGACTTCCGCCAGCAATTGCGCATCGAGCAGCGCGCCGTGCAGGGTGCGCGCAGTGTTATCGATCTGGTAACGCTCGCACAGCGCATTAAGGTTGTTCCTCTTCCCCGGATGCATGTCCCTGGCCATGCGCAGCGTATCGACCACTGACGGGCAATATTCGGCGATGGGCTTGAGGGCAAGCAGGTTGAGTTCGTGGTTGAGGAACGCGATGTCGAACGGCGCGTTATGAATGACGAGTTCGGCGCCTGTCACGTAATCGAGGAATTCAGCGGCGATCTCCCTGAACTTGGGCTTGTCGCTCAGAAATTCCCTGGTAAGGCCGTGCACCTGCAGCGCGCCCTCCTCGCTTTCGCGCTCCGGATTGATGTAGCGGTGGAAATGGTTGCCGGTCAGCCGCCGGTTGACGAGCTCGACCCCGGCGATTTCGATGATACGATGCCCCAACGCGGGGTCCAGGCCGGTGGTTTCAGTGTCGAGGATAATTTGTCGCATTTGAAAACCATTCTGCCATTGTGGCTCATGTTTTTACAGATTCCACGCCGCGATTGGCCAACTCATCCGCGCGCTCGTTGCCGGCGTGGCCGGCGTGGCCGCGCACCCAGATCCATTCGATGTCGTGCTGCTGTGCCAGCTCGTCGAGGCGCCGCCACAGGTCGACATTCTTGACCGGCTTCTTGTCGGCGGTGCGCCAGCCGCGCTTTTTCCAATTGTGAATCCACTGGCTGATGCCCTGCTGTACATACTGCGAGTCGGTATGAACGCGCACCTTGCAGCGCCGCTTGAGCACCTCGAGCGCGCGGATCACCGCAGTCAGCTCCATGCGGTTGTTGGTGGTGAGCGGCTCGCCGCCGAACAACTCGCGCGTCCTGCCGTCGTGCTCGAGCAACGCCCCCCAGCCGCCGACACCGGGATTGCCTTTGCACGCACCGTCGGTATAAATTTCGACCATTTCCTTCATGAAAGCGTGACTCGTGATTCGTGGTTTTAACCAATCGCCAATCACCAATCACAAGTCACGAATCACGCCATTTCGGGTAGTTATAGGCCCTTTGCCCCGCACCCGTTTGGGCGCGGCGGCAAGGCTTTTCTTGGGCACCAGCCTGTCACTCCACTTCGGCATGATA
>JAIESJ010000175.1 GCA_019746155.1 Burkholderiales bacterium | reverse complement strand
GGCTGGCGCGGCCGCGGTGCCTACCGATCCGCTGGCGTGCGGATGATTCCCGGTGGCGCGTCAGGAGTGGGTGTTTCTGGCGCACTCGATCCAGCCGCCGCCACAAGCGGAGCATTTCCCATGCGGGTAGGCATCATCGGCGGCGGCAGCATCGCGCGGCTGTTTCTGGAACACATCAGGCGCGGCGAGCTCGGCGATGTGCAGGTGGTGGCCATCGTCGGCCGCAGCGATACCTCACGCGGCAGGCCGCTGGCGCAGGAATACGGCGTGGCATACGTCACGAGTTTCGACGGACTTCTCGCGCAGCGCCCGGACGTCGTGGTCGAGGCCGCCTCGCACGAAGCGGTGCGGGACTATACCGAAGGACTGCTCAAGCAGGGCATTGCGGTCATCGTGCTCTCGGGCGGCGCGCTGTGCGACGATGCGCTGCGTGAAAGACTCGAGCGCGCGGCACAGGAAAGCGGCGCGCTGCTCTATGTGCCCTCGGGCGGCATCGGCGGGCTCGACGCGCTGAAAGCGGCATGCATCGCCGGCGTCGATGAGGTCACGATCGCGGTGACCAAGCCGGCGGCGGCGTGGAAAGGCATTGCCTATGTCGAGGCGCTTGGCATCGATCTCGACGGTCTGCGCGGCCCATGCGTATTGTTCGACGGCCCGGCGCGTGAGGGCGTGCCGCATTTCCCGGCCAACGTGAACATCGCGGCCGTGCTGTCGATGGCCGGTATCGGTTTCGACAAGACCCGGCTCAAGGTGGTCGCCGACCCGGCGCTCAGATACAACACGCATTTCATCGACATCAAGGGCAAGTCCGGCAACATCAGCATCAAACTCGAGAACGTGCCGGCGCCGGACAATCCCAAGAGCGCCTGGCTGGCGTGCTACAGCGCGCTGGCGGCGCTCAAGCTCGCGAAGTCGCCGGTGCGCTACGGGACCTGAAAGAGAAAAAGAATGACTTTTCCGGACCGGGTGTTGTCAAAAGAGAATCCGGCGGAGGCCTCCCACATGAAACATCTCGTTACAATTTTGCTCATTGGAATGCTGGCAGGGTGTGCGAGCCTGGGTGAGAAAGCGCCACCCAGCGTGGCGGAAGTCGTTGAGATGGCGAAAGACGGCCAGAAGGCGGAAGCCATCATTCAACGCATGCAGGAATCCGGCGCGATTTACCGGTTGTCGGCTTCCCAGCTCGCCGATTTGCGTGCGCAAGGGGTGCCCGACAAAGTGATCGACTACATGCAGCAGACCTACATCGAGGCCGAACGCTATCGGGGATGGGCGCGTGCGCGCGACGTCTATTTCTATCCGCCGTTCTTCAGCCCTTACCGCCGGCCTTACTGGCGACGCCCTTATTGGTGGTAACGGCGCTTATGCGGGCCCCGATGAATTAAGGGAAAAACGACGGATTGGCTGGGGTGTCGCCAAACTGGCCGGCTAAGCGCGACGCTTCTTGCCGGCTGGCTGATCATCGCTGGCTTGCGGCTGGCCGCGCCGGGGGGCAATTATTTGTGCGAGTGTGATATCATTTCCTATGCGTTTGATATCATTATGGAGATCCCGTCATGGTTCGTACCGTCATCAGCCTTGACTCCGAGGAAAAAGCCTGGCTCGACGAGAAGGCGCGGGAAACTGGCAAGCCGATGACCGCCGTCGTGCGCGAGGCGGTAGCCCGGTATCGCGCGCAGGACGCCAAGCGCAACAAGCCCTCGCTCGCGATGCTCCTCGAACGCACCCGCGGCCTCTGGAAGCGGGGCGACGGCCTCGCCTGGCAGAGAAAACTCCGCGGCGAGTGGGACAAGCGTTGAGCTATCTGCTCGATTCGGTGGTCCTGATCGATCATTTCAACGGCGTAGCCGCCGCGACGCGCTTCATCGAACGCCGCGCCCGGGAACTCGCCGTCTCCGCGATCACCCGCGCCGAGGTGCTCGCCGGCTTTGCCGAGGCGGACGTGCCGCTCGGCACGGCGCTGCTCGACAGCTTCCGCTTTCTGCCGATGGATGCGGAGGTCGCCGACGAAGCGGCACGCATTCGCCGCAGCACGCGGCTCAAGCTACCCAATGCGATTCAGGCCGCATTCGCCACCCGGCATGGCCTGAAGCTTGCGACCCGCAACACCAGGGATTTCCCGCCGGGCAAGTTTCCCTTCGTCATCGTTCCTTACCGTTTGGCCTGAAACCACAATTCTTCCGTCATGTCCTGCACGAGACCGGGCGTGCGTGATAATTACGTCCCCCTTCGGATCCGACAAACGATTTCCGGCAACCGTGTGACGTTCCCTCGGTTGATGAAGAGCGGCATGCCGAGTTTATTCACATTGCCTGCCACGCGAACCAGATCATCAAACCAAGCGATCCCAGTCCGAGTCCCGCGGCCGTCAGCCGCGAGCCGTGCAGCCGGCTCCATAACAGGGTGCCGGTCAACGCCAGCGCGATGAGCCCGCCGGCCAGCGTGTCGACCAGCAGCACCCAGGCGGCGTTGACGCCGTTGCCCATGTGCAGACGCGTGAGCAGCGAAAAAATATTGGGATCCTGGCGTTTCACGGTGACGAAAGCGTTGCCGGCCCAGTATTCGGCGTTGAACGCGCGCTGCGGCGAAGCAAAGAACACCCGCCACATCTGTGGCTGCTGTAACGTCTCCCCGTTCCATACCACTGTTTGCTGCGGCTCGACTTTGACGAGTACCGGCGGCTTGTCGACGCCGAGGGCGGCCTGCAACCATTGAGCCAGGGCCTGCGCGCTCGCCGGACGCGGCTCCGGCAACGGCAGTTGGATCACCGTCTGCTCGACCTTCGCCGCCGGAATTTTCATGATCATGCGGTGATTGAGCAGAAATCCGGTCGCGCCGAACAGCAGCGCGAGCGCCGCACCCCATAGCCCCAGCCAGGCGTGGCTGCGGCGCAGCCACACCAGGAACTTCGCGCGGCGCAGCCGCGAGGGCAGGAACAGGTAGCCCGTTGCCTCCGGATTGGCACGAGGACGCTTCGCAACGCCCGGCACGGGATCCTCGCGGCGTTCCGTAGCCGCGGACATCGAGGGAGCCGCTGCGTGTCCTGGGCGCGCTGCCTCATTATTTGCCATGGTTCTTTATTCGTGTGTTGAAGCTCAGCGTCGCCCGGTGACGGACTGCCTCGAATTTTTTTCCTTGAAATTCCCCCGGCTGTTTTTCCATGTGGATTACTTCCAGTACATAGAGTCCCGGCCAGGGAGTGGCGATCTTCACCTTGCCGTTCTCGTCGCTGCGGTGCTCCTGCATCCACAGGTTGGGGGCGTAGACCATGACCTTGGCTTTCGCCAGCGGGGCATTCCGGAAATAGACGGTGAATGCATTGCGCGCTCCGGCTTCCGGCAGGATGTCGAGAACGAGTTCCGGCTTGCTGCCTGAACGCGTCGGCAGTGGCTCCATGCGGGTATAGAACATCGGTTTCACCACGCCAATGCCGTATTGGGTCCAGTCCTTGACCTCATGGGCCAGCTCCTCGGCAATGAGCGAGGACGTGCGGTTCGCCACGCCCACATCAAAGTGATCGAATTGCCGGGCCACCTTGATTTCCTGCCGCGCGCCCGGTGCATCGAGACTCCAGACGCGGGGCGTCTTGATTTCATCCAGCCTGCCTCCGGTCTTTTCCCGAACCGTTTCCTGGAATTCTCCGAAATAAAGCTTCGCATGCCGCGCTTTGTCCTGCTCGATCCACAGATAATGTGCAGCGGCCGGCAACGAGGCTGCGAAAAGGCCAAGGCAGCACAGCGTCAGGACAAGTTTGGATCGCATAGTCGTTCTCCTTGGTTTGAAAATCGGGCGCGGCATGCTAGAAAGCGTGCCGCAGCGTCAGCTGGGCGCTTCTCGGCGCGCCGGGCAGGTTGAGATTGCCGTTGGAGCCGTGGCCGGCGACGATGTACTGGCGGTCGAGCAGATTGAAGATATTCAACTGCAAGTCGAAGCTGCGTGCGCGATACCAGGCTGCGACATCGAAGGTGACATATTCCGGCAGCGTGACGGTATTGCCGGGATTGGCGTAACGGTCACCAACATAGTTGAAGCCGCCGCCGGCGCCGAAACTACCACCGAGGGCCTTGGTCAGCCACAGATTGGCGCTGCGCATCGGCGTCAGCGTGGCACGCTTGCCCTGTACCGGCTGGCCGGAATCGACCGCCACCGATTGAATGACGCGCGAGTCGAGGAACGCATAGCCCGAATAAACCTGCCAACCCCGAGGCAGGCGACCGGAGAAGGTGAGTTCCAGACCGTCGCTACGCTGCACGCCGATCGGGATCAGCGTGTTGGTGGCCGGGTTGGCGGATTTGATGTTCGTCCGTTCCAGCCGGAACAGCGATGCCGTCGCCGTCGCATAACCATCGAAGAAGTCGAGCTTCGCCCCGAGTTCGCGGTTCGTCGTTTCTTCGGGTGCGAGCTGCGCGTTGTTTGCCGCAAGCGGGAAAGCCTCTGCAGAAGGCTGGAACGATTTGCTCCACGACGCGTAGTAAGACTGCGCGAGCGTCGGCTGATACACCAGTCCCGCGCGCGGACTCCAGGCGCGATCGGTGCGGGACAAGTCGGGCTGCTCCACGCGCCGCTCGTGCGTCTCCTGTCCGAACGTGTCATGGCGCACCCCGGCGAGCGCTTTCCAGTGCGGCGACAGCGTGAGCAAATCCTGAAGGTAGGCGCTGGCGTTCGTGAGTATGCCGAGATTATTCGTCGAGGGCACCGCCGTGACGGTGAACGGCAGCACCGGCAGCACCGGATTGAACAGCGACACCGTAGCGATGTTGTTCTGCGTTGCGAAGAACTGGTCCTTTCTCTGGCGTCCGAGCTCGATGCCGTACAACACCTGATGTTCCATCCCGCCCCAGCGCGCTTTCTGCACCAGCTCGGCCTGATTGAAGACGCCGTCTTCTTTCCGCCGTACGTTCGAGCGATTGAGACTCGCAGTCCGGGCCGCTTCGTTTACCGAGCCGACCAGCGTATTGTTGCGGTCGAGCCGGTAATCATAGCCGCGCAGTGTGTTGCGAAACGACCAGTTTGCGTTGATGCGATGCGTCAGCATGAAACCGAGTGCCTTCACGTCGGACTGGGTGTAATCGACATCGCGCGCATTCGCCGCGCCGTAGTAGGTCGACGCTGGCACGTCCACCGGGCGACCGCGGAATGCCGGGATGCCGAAGTCCGTCACGCGACGGTCGGAGAGGTACTCGCCCTGCACGAGCAGTTGCGTGTCGCCCGGGAGCTTGAGTGCAAGCGACGGCGCGAACGCCTCACGATTCAGAAACTGCTGGCTGCGATAGCTGTCCGCGCGCTCGATAGCCCCCGTCATGCGGAACGCGGTACCACTGCCACCCAGCGCGCGGCCAAAGTCGAATTCCCCGCGGCGCTGATTCCAGCTGTCCACTTGCGCGCTCACCTCGCCGATGTCCCCGCCCGGCTTCTTTGTGATACGGTTGATGAGCCCGCCCGAGGAGCCGCGGCCATAGAGCACGGAAGCGGGGCCCTTGATCACTTCGATACGTTCGATGTTGGACAGGTCGCGGAAATACAGCGCGTCGTCGCGCAGGCCATCGATGAACTGGTCGGCGATGGCGGTAAAGCCGCGGATCGTGACTTGGTCGCGCTGGCCGTCGCCGTGCGACAAACCTACTCCAGGCACGTTTTTCAGCGCGTCCTGCAAGGAACGCGCGCCCTGGTCGCGCAGAAGTTCCTGCGGCACTACGTTCACCGTCTGCGGGATGTCGCGCAGCGGCGCCTCGATCTTGGTGGCGGAGGTTGCCGTCGGTGCGCTGTAGCCTGCTGCTTCGCGACCGTCTCGTACTTTTACCTCGGGCAACTGCTGCTCGGTCTGCGTTTGTGCGAGTGTCGAGGCAGGCAGCGCCAGCGCCGCGAGCGCAAGCGCGATGGGGGTGAATCGAAAGTGTCGAACCATGCCAGTCTTCTCCTTTTCTCAAGTTAGGGTTTGGCTGGCTGTCCGCCGGGAAGGCGGGAGTGGCTGGCTGAAGCTGTTGCAGCAAATAGTTCTAGATATTTTCCTCTAGCGGCTGATGCCGAAGAATCTCAGTGCACGCAAATCACCTCGCCATCCGCATAAAATTCCAGGCGTTCGTGCAATTCACAGGTGAGGTGAACGGTGCTATTCCCATCTACCAGCATGGCATGAGTGACGCCCATTCGAGCTGCCACGTCGCGCCATTCCTGCGGCCCGGCTGTGAACACGGCACCGGATGCCGCGTCGGATAAGGCTCCTGTACTTTGCCCGGGGGGTGTCAGAACGGTGGCGGCTTGCACGTTCTCCACGGGGTATCCCGTGCGCGGGTCGATGATGTGAGCGTAGCGCTTTCCGTTCACCACAAAATAGCGTTCGTAATCCCCGGACGTGCTGATGATTTCGCCGTCGTGCAACTCGAGCCGGGCAAACGGTTGGGAGCGGCGGGGATGCCGGATTCCGACTGACCAGGGGCGTTCACCGCAGTGTCCGAGTGCCAAGATATGGCCGCCGATGTTGATGAGCGCATTCCCTACGCCGCAATCCCGCAGAAGCTGCTTGGCGCGGTCGAGCGCATAACCTTTGGCATGGCCGCCGAAGTCAAGCTGCACTGCTGGATTTCCGCAGAGGAGCTCGTTGTCGTGGAGGATCAGGTCGCTCATCTGCGGGTTAGTTCGGACCACGCGGATGATTTTTTCGGGATCCGGCGCTACTGCCCTGCATTCATCGTCGTGAAAATTCCACAGACCGACGAGCCCGCCGATCGCGGGATTGAACAAACCACGCGAGCGCTTGCTTAAGTCGGCCGCCTCCCGGATCAACATGGCCATCTCCGGGTCCACCCTGATCCGTTGTTCGCCCGCCGCGATGGTTCTATTGAGATTAACGAGATCCCCGGATTTCCATGCATGCAGCTTCCAATGCAGGCGGTCGAATTCGCCGAAGATTGCGGCTATTGTTTCCCGGACCCGGCTTGCCGTTGCGCCGAAGATCACGATCTCAACCAGTGTGCCAAATACGTACGACAGGCTTGTGTGCCTTGAGCCGGAGCTCGCTTGGCGAACGTCTGAAATTATGTCGTACATCACGGGCTTTCCTATTGGCGGCGCTTCATTTCAAGATGAGTCGACGCACGACTAGACTTGGTGACGGTGGCGCGAGCGCAGGAAGACCCACGCTCCACTCAGCCCCAGGATGATCAGCAGCAATCCCAGCGCATCCACTACCAGTGTTCCGTATTTTCCGAAGACGCGACCGCTATGGATGTCGGATATCAGCTTCGATAACGGAATCTCCGGAACGAGCAGCGCGGCCAGGTTGTGTTGCAATGATGGGGGGATGGGTTGTGCCGTCGACCATGCGACTTTGTCTGCAGGCGCCCGCTTCCAGGACAGGCTGTCGGCACTGGCAAAGACCTCCGCTCCGGCTCGCAGTTCTACCCGTTTGTCTTTGATGCCGATTGCACTGATCGGAACGGCGGGAAGCGCGGAAGCGGGGATTTTTTCGATTAAACGGTGATCCGAAGTATAGGCAAACAGGGTGTCCACAGTGGCGATATAGACGACCCCCGACGCCTCTATCATGCCTACCGGCGGCGGCATGTTTTCAGCGATGATTTTCATATCAAGCAGCCACATGCCGTTGCCCCACGCGAGGATATGATCGCCGGCCCGATAGATTCCGGAAGGCGGGTCGGTCTTGAGGCCGTACCATCGAGCGAGCCAGGCGACATGAACCTTGCGGCCCTCCAGTCGCAGTTCGCTGGCGTGATTCAACGCGATGCCCGATACCGCCAACAGCAGGAAAAAGACGATGGCAAACACGCCGAACCGTGCGTGCCACCGGCGCAAGAGCCTAAGCGCGTAGTGTTTGCCCCTCATGGAGCGCGGCTCATGCGGTCCAGATAGAGCGCTTCGCGCGCCATCCGTACCATTGCGTTGACCGACAACGTCGCGCCGGCGATGCCGTCGATTTCCTTGTTCAAGCGACGATCGGCGGTCAGCTCGGCGCCGGCGTACTGCCTCAAGAACGCGGGGTAGCGTATCTCCATCCCGCGGCTCTCCCGGTAGACGAGCACCCGCGCCTGTTCGATGCGGTCTCCCGCGACCACGAACCCCGCCGTGATCGGCTCCTCTTTGCCGATTTCCTCGAGTATCCAGGCTGTTTTTTCGCCGGCGACCCAGTAGCGCTGACGCAGTTGGCTTGGCGCGTGCCCGAGTGTGGCCGCAAGTTCCGCCTGCATCGGCTTGGTCAACCAGAGAATTCTGGGCTGGGCATGCCCCCCCAGCGCCTGCAAAATGAATGCCTCGGGCGCGAGATAGACTTGCTCCCCGGCAACGGCGTGCGCAGCGACGAGGACGGACGGGATCAGCGCCCAAGAGGGCAGATCACGCATGGCTGGTCTTGTCGCGACGGGCCAGATAACGCTGCGGGAATGTCGCCGAGATGGTCCGCGCCGATAACCATTGTGTTCATAATTATCTCCTTGTTCGTAGGGGCCGAGGGCATGTTGTCGCCCTCAGTTAGTATCGGTGCCTAGAACATATAGCCGACGCCGAGATTGAAGCGGTCCTTCGTGCTGTCGGTCTTGAACTTCTGGTAATCCGCTTTCAAGACCACCTGGGGATGCAATTTAAAATCCAGGCCTACCGTGGTGACCTTTTCGTTGTTGAGAGGGTCGGCGGTAAATCCCGGAGCGACCTCGCTCTGGGTGTTATAGCGCTCGTATCGAACGAACGGCGTGAGTACCATGGTGTCCTGCTTCCAGACGTGGTAACCCGCTTGGGCATACCAGCCGTAAAGCGATTTCGGCGCGACTTCGGCCGTTGCGGTGCTGATCTTGTCCGCATCTCCCAGCGTGCCGCGCGCGTACAGCGCTTGCACGTCGAGGTTGCCGGAAGCGTAACGGGCGTGAACGTCCCAGAGAGTCAACCGCGCCGACACACCCTTCAATGCCGCGTTGCTGGCTCCGTTCTGTCCGGTGTTTCCGGTAAACAGCCCTGTGCCCAGCAGCAAACCAGGAACACCGCGATAGTTCAGAGCGCCGAAGAGCGCGAGATCATTTGCCGCCGCTTCGCCGCCTGCGGAACGTGTCTCGCGTAGTCCCTTTGCCGGTCCTGTAAACTTGCCGGCATTCAGACTGGTGGAAATCCCCGCGTTGAATTCGAGACCAGGCATTGCTTCCCCTTGCAGCGCGACGCCGAGTTCCCGCCAGGTGGAAGGGATGATGAGGGACTCCACCTGGTTGCGCTCTGCTCCGTAAAACGTCGGGGGCTCGTGGGTTTCATTGAGGATGCCGAGGGGGACCAGTAACAAGCCGGCACGAAGGTTGACCTGGTTTGTCAGACCGTACTCAATATAGGCCTGTTCCATCGCAACCTCGCCGCCTTTTCCCCCCTCCAGGAAGCTGTGCTCCAGTTCCAGTTCGGAATTGAAACGCAGGCGATCATTGAACTTGTGCCCGAGAAACAGGATTGTGCGCCGCAGATCGGCCTGGTCTTTCCGGGAGGAGTCTCGATAGTTGTTGTAAATCGCCTCGCCGTAGCCCCCGACGATGGTTCTGGCCGGGCTCGCTTTGAAACGTTCGGTCCAGCTTGGGGCATGGTGCCCGCCCCCGCCCGTATCCTGTTCGTAGGACACTGCCGGCGTTTGCGGCTCCTTGCGTTCCCCCATTTGCTTCTTGATTTGATCAATCTCCTTTTGCAGTATTTCCAGCTTTTCCTCGAGGCTCGGTTCCGCCGCATGGGTATTGGGTGCGGACAAGGCTATGCCGACCGACATCAGTAAAAGAACTCGTTTCATCGCTTTCTCCTGTATGGAAGTGAATACAGGGGAATTCGCGGGTCGCGGCAAATGTTGCGTTGCGGCCGAGACAAGGCATCCTGGTTTTTCGATAAGGCATCACGAATGGTTTCCCTTGCAAGTAATGGCTGTCTGAACCGGGAAGGATGGAGTGGCCGGTTCTCGCTGTTAAACTATTCATAATCAAGTACTTATAATCACATCTTCATCAAGGGTTGTCGGGCTTGGGTTTCACTGCGGGTGCGCGGTTGGCGGAGGCGTGATTCCATGCGAATCCCGCAATAACGAGGGCAAGCACGATTGCCTGCACCGAGAGCACCTGCACGCTGGGGTATATGCCCAGCGCCGGCACGGCGGGAATCGCCACAGCGTCAACGGGCAGCTTGCCCGCCGCCTGGAGGGCAAAGATGCCCTTGCCGCCGAACACCACGGCGAGCGCGGCGAGCAGCGCGGAACTTGCCCCGAAGAACAGCCCGAGCGGCAACCGCACGGCGTAACGGAAAATCAGCCATGCGAGCAACGCCAATCCGCCGCTGCCGAGGGCGAGTCCGGCTAGCACGGGCATGCGGCCGGCTTCGCCCGCCTGGATCCACAGCGTCTGATAGAACAGCACGGTCTCGAATGCTTCGCGGTAGACGGCGAAGAACGACACCAGCGCAAGCCCCCACAGCGTGCCGTCGGAGAGCGCCCCGCGCACTTGGGCGTTGATGAATTGCTGCCAGCGCTGAGCGTACATTTTGTTGTGCAGCCAGTAGCCCATGTAGAGCAGAACAACCGCGGAGAAGAGCGCGGTAACTCCTTCCGTTAATTCGCGGTCGGCTCCGCTCACGCGCACGAAATACGATGCCGCGACCCAGGTAGCGGCGCCGAGCAGCAGCGCGACGATCCAGCCCGCATGGACATAGCGCAGCCCCCGGCGCTGGCCGGTCTTGGACAGGAACGCGATCATGCCGGCGAGAATCAGTATCGCTTCGAGACCCTCGCGGAACAGGATGATGAAAGCGCTCGTCATGGTGGCCGCCGTCGAGGCCGCGCTTTCGTCGAGAACGTCGCGGGCTTCCTGGATCATCTCAATGATCGCATCCGCCTTTGCGGCGACGTCGCGCGCCGCGGCCCCGCTCTTGATCAGGTTGCGATAGGCGAGCATTTCCTGCTCGACGCGGGATTTCAGTTGCGGCACCCGGGCGGAGAGGCTCGCTTCGACCAGCTCGAATCCTTCCAGATACGCGTTCACCGCTAACGCCAACGCCCCGCTGCGGTCGCCGGAGCCATAGGCGTGAGCGCTTTCGCGCATACCGCGGAGCGCCGTCTCGAGCGGCGGCTCCTTCTGCTCGAGCAGCCGGCCGGGATTGGCGCGCAGGAAAGCGAGCGTGCTCACCGCGTCTTCGCCGTGTGCCTTGCGCGCCTCGGCGAAAGAGAGCGTGGACAAGGTTTGCAGACCGCTCACCCACGCCGTGGCTTTCCCGGATTCCCACAGTTTTTGCCCGGCGGTACGCTCGGCATCGCTGTTCGCAAAGCGGGAAATGTAATACGCCAGCGCCCAGCGATCGTCCTCGCTGAGCTGCGGGAAGCCCGTCATCGCCGTTCCCGCAACGCCGAGCGTAATGGTGCTGTAGAAGCTGTACGGGCTGCGCTGATCCTGGCGTTCTCTATCGTGAAAGTTGGCCGGCCGCAGGTCGAGCTTTGCCGCGAGCGGACCGTCGCCTTGACCATTGCTGCCATGGCAGGCTGCGCAGTACTGCGCAAACAGCGCGGCGCCGCGGGTGAGGTCGGGAGCGCGCGTCGGCGCGACGGAAACATTGTAGGCAGTGATGATTTCCCAGCGTAATTTGGATGCCGCCGCGGCAACGAGCGGGGCTTCCGCTTTGGCGCGAATGAGTTCAAGCAACGCCTTGGACTGCGCGATCAGCGCCGGCTTTGCCGGCTGATGAGGCAATGCGTCGATCTGCTCCGCGATTTTCCCGGCGAATTCAGCCTGTTCCTCGTACTCGGTTTGATTGACAATTTTGCCTCCACCGCCTACCGCGCCGGAGTAGTCAGTGCCGACATAATCGAGCAGATGGATCGCGTTCTGCGCCCGAGCGTCGGGCGCCGCCGTGCTTTCCGCCGCCGCGCATACGCCGACGCCCAACGCAACGATGGCCGTCAGCACGGCATGCCGCAGCGCACGGCGCAGGCCGGCATGAATCTCTTTTGCGATGGAAGCGGGGTGATTCATTGGTCTGTCCTGGCTCAAGGCTGCGAGGGATCGGTAATGAAGCCGATACGCGCGAGTCCCGCGCGCGCCGCCATGGACATTACTTCCGCTACGTTCTGGTAATGGGTCGTGCGGTCCGCGCGGATATGCAGCTCGGGCTGCGGATTGATGGTGGCGGCCTGTTCGAAGCGCGCCGGCAGCGTTGACTTCGCGAGCGGCTCGCCATTCCAGAACACTTGGCCACCGGCGTCGATGGCGAGCGAGATGTGGTCGGGCCTGGTCTGGTTCGGGTTGCTCGACGCCCTGGGCAAATCGATCTTGACCGAATGCGTGAGCAGCGGCGCGGTGATGATGAAAATCACCAGCAGCACCAGCATCACGTCGATCAGCGGGATCATGTTGATCTCTGCCATGGGCGCCGGGTCGGTACTTTTGCTGAAACCGCCGAAGGCCATGTCAGGCGGCTCCTTTTACCAGAGATGCTGTTTTTACCGGCGTTACCGGGGCAACATCGTTGACGTGGGAACCGGTGGTGAGAAAGACAAACAGGTCGTGCGCAAACGAGTCAAGCCGGGCCAGTACCAGGCGATTGCTGCGCACCATCGCGTTGTAGGCGAGCACCGCGGGAATGGCGACCGCCAGTCCCGCGGCAGTCATGAGCAGCGCTTCGCCCACGGGGCCTGCGACCTTGTCGAGCGTGCCCTGGCCACTCATGCCGATGTTGATGAGCGCGTGATAGATGCTCCACACCGTACCGAACAAGCCGATGAAGGGCGCGGTGCTGCCGATCGAGGCGAGCACGGTGAGTCCTGCTTCGAAACGCGCGGTTTCCTCGTCGATCACGCGGCGCATGGAGCGTGTCAGGAATTCCCCGGCGCTACCCGATTCGTCGAGTTTGTTGGCGCCGTGGCGCTGGTGGTGGCGCGCGGCGACGATGGCATGCCACGTAATATGGGAGAACGGTTCGTCCGGGTGGTGCTCTTCAAGATGGGTTTCCACCGCCTGTAGCGACGGCGAGTTCCAGAAAATGCCGAGAAAGCGCCGGGTGCGGTGGCGAACGAGCAACCAGGTCCAGGCTTTGGCCATGATGAGATACCAGGTCATCGCCGACATCAGCAGCAAGAGCGCGAATATCGCCTTGCCCAGGCCGTCGGTCTGCTGCAGAAAATGGGCAAAGCCCACGGTTTGTTGCGCATCCACTGTTTAGCTTCTTAAGCTGAAAGAAATCGGTACCAGTACCCAGGCACCGACGGACTGTTCGCCGCGCCGCGCGGGCACGAATTTCCACTGCCTCACGGTTTCCAGCGCCACGTTGTCGAGACGGCTGAAGCCGCTCGAGGTCCGCAACTCGACTTGGGCCGGCAGTCCCTGCGGGTTGACGAAGACCCGCAACACGACCTTGCCTTCCTCGCCCATGCGGCGCGACAGCGCCGGGTAGGGCGGCGCCGGGTTGTTGAGGTAATCGGCGTTGAAGTTCGGCGGAATGACCGACGCGGGCGCCGGCGGCGCAATGGCGACCGGTACTGGCCCAGGTTGCGGCGGCGGTGGCGGAGGCGCGACCATGGGCGAGGGCGTGGGCACGGGTTCGGACACCGCGAGCAGTGGCCGCGGCTCGATTTTTCTCGCGGGCTGTTTCGCGACCGGCTTGGGTTTGGGCGGTTCTTTCGGTTGTTCGATCTTGGGCGACTGAAGCAGGCTCACCATGATAGGCGCTGCCTGATTCAGTGCCGAGCGCACCGGCGTGTATTGCAGCAACAGAATAACGGCGAGAACGTGAAGCCCTACCGCCGCAGCGGATGCGAACAGGTGTCGCTCGTTTTGTTTTTGCCAGTGAACCATTCGTTATGCGGTCAGAATCAGTTTTCCGTTCTGGGTGAGGCGTAACCGATATTCGCGTCCCTCGTGTTCGATGACGAGTTCGATGCGATCACCCAGCAATTCCCTGCTGGTAACGCGGCAGGGCGTGGCGGCATTTATCGCTTTCCGCAGCTTGCGATCCAGTTTCCTGGATGATTGATCATCCGTGCTCATATATTAATAGTAATCGTTCTCATTCCTATTGTAAAGCACTTGATGATTTTAGAGGTGTTGATATTAGTACAATTAAAACATAGCATTACGGAAACTCCTGTGGAGCGTTTGCTTTTGACTTGCCAATCGTTATTATATAAGTAATAATTATTCTCATTATTGTTTGAGCCCGGACCGGTCCAATGTATGTCTGTATTTGCAATGCCGTAACCGATACCGAAATCCGCCAGTGCGCGGAGCTTGGCGCGACCTCGCTCGCCGATCTGCGCAATGGCCTGGGCGTGGCATCGAACTGCGGCAAGTGCGCGTGCATGGCGGCAGAAATTCTGCGTGAGCACCAGATGCAACTCGCGGCATTCGAGCCCCAGGCCGCCTGACCATCGTCTTTTCTGACCCAGGCGCTTCCCCCGCGCTGCATCGAGTGATAGTCTTGTCGCTGGCAAATCAAATCCGTGCGCGGGATGTCCGTACCGCGCATCATTTCCAGGGGCGCAGCCATGAAGGGCGACAAGAAAGTCATCCAGTACCTGAACAAAATTCTCGCCAACGAACTCACGGCGATCAATCAGTACTTCCTGCACGCCAAGATGTTCAAGAACTGGGGGCTGGGCAAACTCGCCGAGCACGAGCACCACGAGTCGATCGACGAGATGAAACACGCCGACAAGCTGATTGAGCGGATACTGTTTCTGGAAGGCCTGCCCAACCTGCAGGAACTGCACAAGCTCCTGATTGGTGAGAACGTGCCGGAATGCCTGAAATGCGATCTCAAGATGGAGTTGTCGGCGCATCCCGTGCTCAAGGAAGCGATCGCCCACTGCGAGAGCGTCAACGATTATGTCAGCCGCGAGCTGTTCGAGGGCATCCTGGACAGCGAAGAAGACCACATCGACTGGCTGGAAACCCAGATCGAACTGATCGACAAAGTAGGACTTCCCAACTATCTGCAGTCGCAGATGTAGACTTGTCCGGCAAGAATCTCGGCGCGGCGCGGTAGGGCGTGCCGAGTTCTCTGCCCGGGGCAACCGGTTCGCCAACCTGATTGAAGCATCCCGCCGGCGGGCGGCGGCCGGCAGCCCGGCACCGGCTGCGGGGCTTGGGTTAAAATCCCGTTGTTCGCATTCTTCCTGAAACGTGATTATCGGCTGCCATGGCCCACACCGAACAAAAAAAACTGAAACTCGCCTTCATCGGCCTCGGCGTGATGGGCGGTCCGATGGCGGGCCACCTTGCGCGTGCCGGGCATAGCGTGACCGTGTTCAACCGCACGCGCGCCAAGGCCGAGGCCTGGGTTGCCAAGTACGGTGGCAAAAACGCCCCCACGCCAAAAGACGCGGCGAAGGATGCTGCCATCGTTTTTTCCTGCGTCGGCAACGACGACGACTTGCGCGAGATCACCAGCGGCGAACACGGCGCGTTTGCGGGCATGAACCCTGGCGCCATCTTTGTCGATCACACCACCGCCTCGGCACGGGTGGCGATGGAGCTCTACCAGGCAGCACGAGCGCGCGGGCTGCATTTTCTCGATGCGCCGGTATCCGGTGGCCAGTCGGGTGCGGAGCAGGGCATACTGACCATCATGGTCGGCGGTGACGCGGCGGCGTTCGAGATCGCCCAGCCGGCGATGGCGCATTACGGCCGCGCCGTGACGCTGATGGGACCCGCGGGCTCGGGGCAGAAAACCAAGATGGTCAACCAGATCTGCGTCGTCGGCGTGATCCAGGGGCTGGCGGAAGGGCTGGCGTTCGCGCAGCGCGCCGGCCTCGATGCCAAGCGGGTGGTGGACGTGATTTCCAAGGGCGCGGCGACTTCGTGGCAGATGGAGAATCGCGGCCATACCATGGTGGATGGCAAGTTCGATTTCGGCTTCGCCGTCGATCTCATGCGCAAGGACCTGCGCATCGCGATGGAGGAGGCGCGCGCCAACGGCGCGGGGCTGCCGGTCACCGCGCTGATCGATCAGTTCTATTCCAGGCTGCAGAGCCGGGGCGGCGGACGGCTCGACACCTCCAGTCTGATCAGGCTGCTTATTAAAGACTAAACCGGATGCAACCGCCGACCCCTCTCCCAAAAGGAGAGGGGAGGCGCTTGCTTCCCTTCTCCCTCCGGGAGAAGGGTCAGGGATGAGGGATGGGCGTGCATCTGCGGTTAAATGCTGTTTTATGGCTTTTGAGATAAATCCAAATAGATGACCGATATCGTTCCGCTTCCCGCATCCACGGTCGTGCTTGTCCGCGATTCCAGGCGGGGGCTTGAAGTGCTGCTGATGCAGCGCAACCTCAACTCGGGCTTCATGCCGGGCATGCATCTTTTTCCCGGCGGCGCGCTTGACGATGGCGACGCCGCCGAAGAAATGGCTTCATTGTGCGTCGGACTCGATGACGGCACGGCGAGCGGCACGCTCGGCATTCCGCGCGGCGGGCTCGCGTACTGGATTGCCGCCATCCGCGAATCGTTCGAGGAGGCCGGTGTTTTGCTCACCTATGACGCGCGTGGCGGGATGGTGCTGCTTAACCGGCCGGACACGATAGAGCGGTTTCGCCGCCGCCGCCAGGCGCTCAATGCCGGCGAACAACAGTTTGTCAGTCTGTTGCGGGAGGAGGGTCTGCGGCTCGCCACCGACCGCCTGGTTTATTTCAGCCACTGGATCACGCCGGTCGGCGCGCCGCGTCGTTACGACACGCGGTTTTTCGTTGCGGCCGCACCGGTCGGACAGGACGTGCTGAACGACAACCGTGAGACCATCAGCCATGTGTGGATAGATCCGGGAAAGGCGCTGGACAAATATCGCAGCGGGGAATTCAAGATGCGCACGCCCACTGTCAGAACGCTCGAGCAGTTTGCCGGTTTTTCTTCCGCGCAGAGTCTGATGCGGGCGATGCGCGCCCGGCGCGAGATCCCGGCGCTGCTGCCGCGCATCGGTAAAAGCGGCGAGCGCCTGCTACCGGGCGATCCCGGTTACGAGGAAGCGGCCACCGCCGAAGGGCAGGGCAAATGGCAGATTTGAACGCGATCGTGCCGGGCGTCGTCACCGAACTCAACCAGTATGTCCGCCGCCTGACCGCGCCCAATCCGGGCGTCATGACCGGACCGGGGACCAATACCTACATCGTCGGCGAACGCATCCTCGCGGTGATCGATCCCGGACCGGCGATCGAGTCGCATGTGCAGAAACTGATCGGGATCGCCGGCGACCGGCTGCGCTGGATCGTCTGCACCCATACCCACCTCGACCACTCGCCGGCGGCCGAGATGCTCAAGAAAGCGACCGGCGCGCATGTGCTCGGCATGCCCGCGAAGGATGACGGCCGGCAGGACATGACGTTCAAGCCCGGCCGTGTGCTGCGCCATGGCGATATCGTCGATCTCGGGCGCCACACGCTGCGCACGGTGCACACGCCGGGGCATGCCTCGAACCATTTGTGCTATCTCTTCGAGCAGCAGAAGCTGCTGTTCACCGGCGACCACATCATGCAGGGTTCGACCGTGGTGATCTCGCCGCCGGACGGTGACATGAAAGCGTATCTCGATTCGCTCAACAAGCTGCTCGACATCGACGTTGCGGCGCTGGCGCCGGGACACGGCCACGTCATCGCCGATCCGCAGGCGGAGATCAGGCGCCTGATCGCGCACCGGCTCAAGCGCGAGCAGAAAGTGCTCGAGGCTTTCAGCAGGAAGAATCCCGCGACGCTGGAAGAGCTGCTGCCGTTGGTGTACGACGACGTGTCGCCGCGCCTGCACCCCGTCGCACAGCGCTCGCTCCATGCGCATCTCATCAAGCTCGCGCGCGAGCGCAGGGTGCGTGAGAACGGCAGCCTCTGGGAACGTGCCGGCCTGGCAGGGTTTTTTTGACCTGCAAGGCGCATCGCGCCTATGATCAGAATGCGTTCTGACCTAGGAGCTTGTCGGACTTAAGTCCAACAAGCTCCTTAAAC
>JAIESJ010000132.1 GCA_019746155.1 Burkholderiales bacterium | reverse complement strand
ACGTGCCCTATCGTCCCCACGTTCACGTGCGGCTTCGTCCGCTCAAATTTGCCCTTCGCCATTTTTTTTTGCTCCGTAGTCTGTGTCTTAACTTGCGTTACTTCGAATTCCGTCAGGGTCGATCAACCCCAGGTGCCTTGAATCCGCAAAAAACATGAAAAATCTTCATGAAATTTTTCATGGAAAAATTTCATTTCTTGTTGATGATCGCTTCCGCCACGTTCTTCGGCGCTTCAGCGTAGTGCTTGAATTCCATGGTGTAGGTCGCACGACCCTGCGACAGCGACCTGAGCGTCGTCGAATAGCCGAACATCTCCGAGAGCGGGACTTCGGCACGGATCGCCTTGCCGCCGCCCGCCATGTCCTCCATGCCCTGAATCGTGCCGCGCCGCGAACTGAGATCGCCGACGACGTTGCCCATGAATTCTTCGGGCGTTTCCACCTCGACCGCCATGATCGGCTCGAGCAACACTGGGTTGGCGCGGCGCAGGCCTTCCTTGAACGCCATCGAACCCGCCATCTTGAACGCGTTCTCGTTGGAGTCGACTTCGTGGTACGAACCGTCGAACAGCGTGACCTTGACATCGACCACCGGGAAGCCCGCAAGCACGCCGTTCGGGATCGTGTCGGCAATGCCCTTCTGCACCGCGGGGATGTATTCGCGTGGCACCGAGCCGCCCTTGATGGCATCGATGAACTCGTAGCCTTTGCCCGGCTCGTTCGGTTCGACCTTGAGCCAGACGTGGCCGTACTGGCCGCGGCCGCCCGACTGTTTGATGAATTTGCCTTCGACCTTGTCGCAGATCTTCTTGATGGTCTCGCGATAAGCGACCTGCGGCGCGCCGACATTGGCCTCGACGCCGAATTCGCGTTTCATGCGGTCGACGATGATTTCCAGGTGCAGCTCGCCCATGCCGGAAATGATGGTCTGGCCGGACTCCTCGTCGGTGTGCACGCGGAACGAGGGGTCTTCCTGCGCCAGACGGTTCAACGCGATGCCCATCTTTTCCTGATCCGCCTTGGTCTTGGGCTCGACCGCAACGTGAATCACCGGCTCCGGGAATTCCATGCGTTCGAGCGTGATGATCTTGGTCGGATCGCACAGCGTGTCGCCGGTAGTCGCCTCTTTCGGGCCGACTGCCGCCGCGATGTCGCCCGCGCGCACTTCCTTGATTTCCTCGCGTGTGTTGGCATGCATCTGCAGAATGCGGCCGATGCGCTCCTTGCGACCCTTGACCGGGTTGTAAACGGTATCTCCGGAATTCACCACGCCGGAGTAGACGCGGAAAAAAATCAACTGCCCGACGAACGGGTCGGTCATGATCTTGAAAGCAAGACCGGCGAAAGGCGCGTCGTCACTTGCCGGACGCTCGTCGATTTCGCCGTTTTCCTTCTCGCCCTTGACCGGCGGAATATCGACCGGCGACGGCATATAATCGATCACCGCATCGAGCATGGCCTGCACGCCCTTGTTCTTGAACGCCGAGCCGCACAGCATCGGGAAAATCTCGCTGTTGATGGTGCGGCTCCGCAGACCCCTCTTGATCTCTTCCTCGGACAGATCGCCGGTTTCGAGATACTTGTTCATGAGGTCTTCGCTCGCCTCGGCAGCGGATTCAAGCATCTTCTCGCGCCACTCCCTGCACAGGTCGAGCATGCCCGCCGGAATGTCGCGCGCTTCGTATTTCATGCCCTGGGTGGAGTCGTCCCAGTAAATCGCCTTCATCTTGACAAGATCGACCACGCCCTCGAACTTGTCTTCCGCGCCAATCGGCAGCTGGATCGGCACCGGGGTGGCCTTGAGGCGGGTCTTGACCTGGTCGTAGACGCGCATGAAGTCGGCGCCCGAACGGTCCATCTTGTTGACGAAAAACAGACGTGGCACGTGGTACTTGTTGCCTTGGCGCCACACCGTTTCGGTTTGCGGTTGCACGCCGCCCACGGCACACAATACGGTGCACGCGCCGTCGAGCACGCGCAGGCTGCGCTCAACCTCGATGGTGAAATCGACGTGACCGGGCGTATCGATGATGTTGATACGGTGTTCGGGATAGTTGCCGTCCATCCCCTTCCAGAAGCAGGTGGTCGCCGCGGACGTAATCGTGATGCCGCGCTCCTGTTCCTGCTCCATCCAGTCCATGATCGCGGTGCCGTCGTGCACTTCGCCCAGTTTGTGCGATACGCCGGTGTAAAACAGTATGCGCTCGGTGGTCGTGGTCTTGCCGGCATCGATGTGGGCCATGATGCCGATGTTGCGATAGCGCTCGATAGGAGTTTTACGTGGCACTTTTCAAAACCAGTGTTAAATGTTGAGTGTCAAGTGCTGAGTTATGAACCGGAGGCTTCGATTTGCGCAATTTTCAACTCAACACCCATAATCCGGAACCCGCTCAGTGCCGCTAGAAGCGGTAATGAGAGAAAGCCTTGTTCGCTTCCGCCATGCGATGTACTTCTTCGCGCTTTTTCATTGCGCCGCCACGGCCCTCGGCTGCTTCGGCAATTTCGCTTGCGAGTCGCGCACCCATCGACTTCTCGCCGCGTCCACGCGCCGCATCGCGCAGCCAGCGCATGGCGAGCGCCATGCGCCGCACCGGGCGCACTTCCACCGGCACCTGGTAATTGGCGCCGCCGACGCGGCGGCTTTTCACCTCAACCATCGGCTTCACGTTATTCACTGCCTGGTTGAACACCTCGAGCGGATTCTTTCCGCTCTTTTTCTTGATCTGCTCCAGCGCGCCGTAGATGATGCGCTCGGCGACCGATTTCTTGCCCCGCGTCATCAGGACATTGATGAATTTGGCGACGTCCTGACTGGCGTACTTCGGATCAGGCAGCACTTCACGTTTCGGCACTTCTCTGCGACGTGGCATTTCAACCCCAGTTTTAAGTTCCAAGTCTTGAGTCTTGAGTTAGTCTTCGCGCTGCGCGCCTGTTAACTCAACACTTAACACTTAACACTCAACATTCAACTCTGCTCTGAGCGGCTTTTGGTTCAGGCCGCTTTGCGACTTCGTTAATCCTGCGCCCCGGCGCTAGGCGGCCTTGGGTCGCTTGGCGCCGTACTTGGAGCGGCTCTGCTTGCGATCCTTGACACCCGCGGTATCGAGACTACCGCGCACTACGTGGTAGCGCACGCCCGGCAGGTCTTTTACGCGGCCGCCGCGGATCAGCACTACGGAGTGCTCCTGCAGGTTGTGCCCCTCGCCGCCGATGTAGCCGATCACTTCAAAGCCGTTGGTAAGACGTACTTTGGCAACTTTGCGCAACGCCGAGTTCGGCTTCTTGGGCGTCGTGGTGTAAACACGGGTGCACACACCGCGTTTCTGCGGGCTGCCGGCAAGCGCAGGCACCTTGCTCTTGGTGCGGGGCGCCACCCGCGGCTTGCGTACTAACTGGTTAATCGTTGGCATAAATCTTTTATTTTCAATCAGTTAAAGAAGGGCCGCCCATCTGCGTCTACCCCGCCGAGGAACGCCGCGGTGCGCGTTACCCCGTCCCAAAAAAGCGGGGACGGCGTTGCCACCGTCCCAGCCTAATCATGTCATTTTGCGCCGTCTGCTCAAGTATAAAGCAGTTTTTTTCCGGCTAAAAAGACTGTAGATTTTATGGGGTTATCTCATCTCTGTCAAGCAACTTGCTCCTGGCTTTCGCTACCGGCCGCCGTTTCTTCGGCCATTTCCGCACCCTCTGCCAGATCGGCACTGATCGCCTGCTTGCGCCGGACCTTGTGGTAGGCGAGCCCCGTGCCCGCGGGAATGAGGCGCCCGACGATGACGTTTTCCTTGAGACCGCGCAATTCGTCGCGCTTGCCCATGATCGCGGCTTCGGTCAGCACCCGCGTGGTCTCCTGGAACGAGGCCGCCGAAATGAACGAGTCGGTCGACAGCGAAGCTTTAGTGATGCCGAGCAGCATATACTCGTAGGTCGCGGGGCTCTTGCCTTCGGCCTCGACACGCTCGTTTTCTTCCAGCACATCGGCCCGTTCAAGCTACTCGCCGGTGATGAAGCGTGTATCGCCCGGGTCGACGATCTGCACGCGGCGCAACATCTGGCGCACGATCACCTCAATATGCTTGTCGTTGATCTTCACGCCCTGCAGACGATAGACGTCCTGCACCTCGTTGCAGATGTAGCGCGCAAGCTCTTCCACGCCAAGCAGCCGCAAGATGTCGTGCGGATCGGCCGGGCCGTCGACGATACTCTCGCCCTTGTTCACCACCTGGCCGTCGTGCGCCATCACGTGTTTGTCTTTCGGGATCAGGTACTCGTGTGCCACGCCGTCGAGATCGGTGATCACCAGACGCTGCTTGCCCTTGGTGTCCTTGCCAAACGACACCGTGCCGGTCACTTCAGCAAGCATGCCGGCGTCCTTCGGCGAGCGCGCTTCGAACAACTCGGCCACCCGCGGCAGACCGCCGGTGATGTCGCGCGTCTTCGAGGTTTCCTGCGGGATGCGCGCCAGCACCTCACCGACACCGACATCCTGACCGTCGCGCACCGTGATGATCGAGCCGATCTGGAACGTGATGTTGACTGACTGGTCCGAGCCCGCCATTTTTATTTCCTGGCCGTGGGCGTCGAGCAGCTTTACCTGCGGCCGCAGACCCTTGGCCTGGACACTGCCACGGCGCTTGGGATCGACCACCACCAGCGTGGACAGGCCCGTGACCTCATCGACCTGCTTCGCGACCGTCACGCCTTCCTCGACGTTCTCGAACTTGATGCGTCCGGCATATTCAGTGACGATCGGGCGGGTATGCGGATCCCAGCTCGCGAGAACGTGTCCGGCCTTGACCGTCTCGCCGTCGCGCGCCATCAGCGTGGCGCCATAAGGCACCTTGTGGCGCTCGCGTTCGCGGCCGTTGTCATCATGAATGACCACTTCACCGTTGCGCGAAATCGCCACCAGTTCGTTGCGCGAATTGGTAACGTAACGCATGCCGGCGCTATAGCGCACGACGCCGTTTGACTTGCTTTCGACCTGGCTCGCCACCGCGGTACGCGAAGCCGCGCCCCCGATATGGAAAGTGCGCATCGTGAGCTGCGTGCCCGGCTCCCCGATCGACTGTGCGGCGATCACACCCACCGCCTCGCCGACGTTGACCGGCGTGCCGCGACCCAGATCGCGGCCATAACATTTCGCGCACAGGCCGTGGCGCGTCTCACAGGTCAAGGGCGTCCTCACCTTGACTTCGTCGATGCCGGCGGCCTCGATCGCCTCAACCACATCTTCGTCGAGCAGCGTGTTGGCGTTGAACATCGTCTCTCCGGATTCGGGATGAACGATGTCGGTCGCGCATACCCTGCCAAGAATACGTTCGCGCAGACTCTCGACCACTTCACCGCCCTCGATCAGCGCTTTCATCGATACGCCCTGGCTGGTGCCGCAATCGTCTTCGGTGACCACCAGGTCCTGCGTGACGTCGACCAGACGGCGCGTGAGATAACCCGAGTTCGCGGTCTTCAGCGCGGTGTCGGCAAGGCCCTTGCGCGCGCCGTGGGTCGAGATGAAGTACTGCAGCACGTTCAGTCCTTCGCGGAAGTTCGCGGTGATCGGCGTCTCGATGATCGAGCCGTCGGGCTTCGCCATCAGACCGCGCATGCCGGCTAGCTGCCGGATCTGTGCTGCGGAACCGCGGGCGCCGGAGTCGGCCATCATATAGATCGAGTTGAACGACTCCTGCATCACGGGCTGGCCTTTCTTGTCCTTGCGCGTGACCCACTCGCCCTTCTTCGCATCCCAGTCCACGACCGGCTCGACACCGAGTTGCTCCATCATCGCCTTGGCGACCAGATCGCCGGCACGGCCCCAGATGTCGACCACCTTGTTGTAACGCTCGCCCTGGGTGACAAGACCCGAGGTGTACTGCTTCTCGATCTCCTGCACCTCTTTTTCGGCCTCGGCAATGATATGATTTTTCTGCGCCGGCACCAGCATATCGTCGACGCAAATGGAAAGCCCCGCGCGGGTCGCCATCGAGAAGCCGGTATACATCAGCTTGTCGGCGAAAATCACCGTCTCGCGCAGCCCGCAGCGGCGGAATGCGACGTTGATGATTTTTGAAATTTCCTTTTTTTTCAATGGCTTATTAATAAGCTCGAAGGACAGGCCGGCAGGCAGGATTTCCGACAACAACGCCCGGCCGACGGTGGTTTCATAGCGCGTTACTTTCTCGCGTCTCTCGCCGTGTTTGTCGACCTCGAATTCCTTGATGCGCACCAGG
This sequence comes from Burkholderiales bacterium, assembly GCA_019746155.1. Taxonomy (GTDB): domain Bacteria; phylum Pseudomonadota; class Gammaproteobacteria; order Burkholderiales; family SG8-41; genus CAKKQX01. Next base: position 11,431 of record JAIESJ010000132.1, on the reverse strand, counting down.
ATGCGCGCATTGACCTCGACATTGCCGGTGTCGTAGGCGCGTGAAACCTCGCCAACGTTGATGAACGCCGAACCTTCGCCGCGGGCGCCGATCTTCTCGCGCGTGATGTAGTAGAGCCCGAGCACGATGTCCTGCGACGGCACGATGATCGGCTCGCCGTTCGCCGGTGACAGGATGTTGTTCGAGGACAACATCAGCGTCCTTGCCTCCATCTGCGCTTCCGGCGACAGCGGCACGTGCACCGCCATCTGGTCACCGTCGAAGTCGGCGTTGAACGCCGCGCACACCAGTGGATGCAGCTGGATCGCCTTGCCCTCGATCAGCACCGGCTCGAAGGCCTGGATGCCCAGGCGGTGCAGCGTCGGCGCGCGATTCAGCATCACCGGATGTTCGCGGATCACCTCTTCGAGAATGTCCCACACGATCGGCTCTTCGGACTCGACCATCCGCTTCGCCGCCTTGATGGTGGTGGCAAGCCCCATCACCTCGAGCTTGTTGAAGATATACGGCTTGAACAATTCCAGCGCCATCTTCTTCGGCAGGCCGCACTGATGCAGCTTCAGCTGCGGGCCGACCACGATCACCGAACGGCCGGAGTAGTCGACGCGTTTGCCGAGCAGGTTCTGGCGGAATCGCCCGCCCTTGCCCTTGATCATGTCGGCCAACGACTTGAGCGGCCGCTTGTTGGCGCCGGTCATCGCCTTGCCGCGGCGGCCATTGTCGAGCAGCGAGTCGACCGCCTCCTGCAGCATGCGCTTCTCGTTGCGCACGATGATCTCGGGCGCCTTGAGCTCCAGCAAGCGTTTCAGGCGGTTGTTGCGGTTGATGACGCGACGATAAAGATCGTTCAGATCGGACGTCGCGAAACGTCCGCCGTCAAGCGGCACCAGCGGCCGCAACTCGGGCGGCAGCACCGGCAACACCTCCATCACCATCCAATCGGGCTTGATGCCGGACTTGGAGAAAGCCTCGAGCACCTTGAGGCGCTTGGCGATTTTCTTGATCTTGGTGTCGGAGCTGGTTGCAGCCAGTTCGGTGCGCAGCGTTTCGATCTCGTTTTTCAGGTCAAGATTGCGCAGCAGCGCGCGCACGCCCTCGGCGCCCATCGCGGCGGAAAAGTCATCGCCGTATTCCTCGACCTTGGCCAGATAATCATCTTCCGTCAGCAGCTGGCAGCGCTGCAATGGCGTCATGCCGGGATCGGTCACGACATAAGCCTCGAAATAAAGCACGCGCTCGATATCCCGCAAAGTCATGTCGAGCACCATGCCCAGACGCGATGGCAACGACTTCAGGAACCAGATGTGCGCGACGGGGCTCGCGAGTTCAATATGGCCCATGCGCTCGCGGCGCACCTTGGACAGCGTCACTTCGACGCCGCACTTTTCGCAGATCACGCCGCGGTGCTTGAGACGCTTGTACTTGCCGCACAGACACTCGTAGTCCTTGACCGGACCGAAAATCTTGGCGCAGAACAGGCCGTCGCGCTCGGGCTTGAAGGTGCGGTAGTTGATGGTCTCCGGCTTTTTCACCTCGCCGTACGACCACGACCGGATTTTCTCCGGCGACGCGAGCCCGATCTTGATTGCATCGAACTCTTCTTCCTGCGTCACCTGTTTGAACAAATCAAGCAATGCTTTCATCTGTAACTCCCGTTTGAACTCAGGGGTGTCTCAAGCAAACCATTCATGGCGCCGAACATCAATAACGGTTGTGGTCAAGGTCGATGTCGATCGCCAGCGAGCGGATCTCCTTCACCAGCACGTTGAACGATTCCGGCATGCCGGCTTCGATACGGTGATCGCCCTTGACGATGGACTCGTAGACCTTGCGCCTTCCTTCGGTGTCGTCCGACTTGACGGTCAGCATTTCCTGCAGCGTGTAGGCCGCGCCGTAGGCTTCCAGCGCCCATACCTCCATCTCGCCGAAACGCTGGCCGCCGAACTGCGCTTTCCCGCCGAGCGGCTGCTGCGTGACCAGGCTGTACGGCCCGGTCGAGCGCGCGTGCATCTTGTCGTCAACCAGATGGTGCAGCTTGAGCATGTGCATGTAGCCGACCGTGACCTGGCGCTCGAACGGGTCGCCCGTGCGCCCGTCGTAGAGCGTGATCTGGCCGGATTTCGGCAGACCCGCAAGTTCCAGCATTTCCTTGATCTCGCGCTCGGTTGCGCCGTCGAATACCGGCGTGGCGAACGGCACGCCGTTCCTGAGGTTCCGCGCAAGTTCGATGACCTCGTCATCGCCCAGCGAATCGATATCCTCGCTGCGGCCGCTGCTGTTGTAGATCTTGTTGAGAAACTTGCGCACTTCGGCCACCTTGGCCTGGGCATCGAGCATGGCGCCGATTTTCAGGCCCAGGCCCTTTGCCGCCCAGCCGAGGTGGGTTTCCAGGATCTGCCCGACGTTCATCCGCGACGGCACGCCCAGCGGATTCAGCACGATGTCAACCGGGGTGCCGTCAGCCATGTGCGGCATGTCCTCGACCGGCGTGATCTTGGAAATCACGCCCTTGTTGCCGTGGCGTCCCGCCATCTTGTCACCGGGCTGCAGTCGGCGCTTGACCGCGAGATAGACCTTGACCATTTTCTGCACGCCGGGCGGCAGCTCGTCGCCGCTGGTGAGTTTTTTCTTCTTTTCCTCGTAAGCCTTGTCGAACAGCAGCTTGGTCTGGGCGAGGCTTTCCTTCAGCTGCTCCATTTGCTCCGCAACCTTGTCGTTGGCGATACGGATATCGAACCAGCTGTGCCGCTCGACCTCGGAGAGATAAGCCTTGGTGATCTTCGCGCCCTTGGCAAGCTTTTTCGGCCCGCCGTTGGCGGTCTTGCCGATCAACAGCCGTTCAAGCCGGCTGAAGGCGTCGTCTTCAACGATCCGCAACTGGTCGAAAAGATCCTTCTTGTAGCGCTTCAGCTCATCATCGATGATCTGCTGGGCGCGCTTGTCGCGCTCGATGCCTTCGCGCGTGAAAACCTGCACGTCGATCACCGTGCCGGACATGCCGGACGGCACGCGCAGGCTGGTGTCCTTCACGTCCGAAGCCTTCTCGCCGAAGATCGCGCGCAGCAGCTTTTCTTCCGGCGTCAGCTGGGTTTCGCCTTTCGGCGTCACTTTGCCGACCAGCACGGCGCCGGCCTCGACTTCGGCGCCGATGTAGATGATGCCCGACTCGTCGAGGCTGGCGAGCTGGGATTCCGAGAGATTGGAAATATCGCGCGTGATCTCTTCCGCCCCGAGCTTGGTGTCGCGCGCCACCACCGACAGCTCTTCAATGTGGATCGAGGTGAAGCGCTCGTCGGCGACCACGCGCTCGGAAATCAGGATCGAGTCCTCGAAGTTGTAGCCGTTCCAGGGCATGAACGCGACCAGCATGTTCTGGCCAAGCGCGAGCTCGCCCATGTCGGTCGAGGCACCGTCGGCCACCACGTCGCCGCGCGCGATGTGATCACCCACCTTGACCAGCGGCCGCTGGTTGATATTGGTGTTCTGGTTGGAGCGCTGGTACTTGACCAGGTTGTAGATGTCCACACCCACCTCGCCGGCGGAGGTTTCCTCGTCGTTGACACGCACCACGATGCGGCCGGCATCGACGTAATCGACCACGCCGCCGCGGCGCGCCTGCACCGCGGTACCGGAATCCACCGCCACGGTGCGCTCCAGGCCGGTGCCGACCAGCGGCTTCTCGGCGCGCAGGCACGGCACCGCCTGGCGCTGCATGTTCGACCCCATCAACGCGCGGTTCGCATCGTCATGTTCGAGGAACGGAATGAGAGACGCGGCAACCGACACCGCCTGCGCCGGCGCCACATCCATGTAATCGATGCGGTCGGGAGCTGCCAGCGTAAACTCGTTGCGGTGGCGGCACGACACCAGCTCGTCGCTGAAACGGTTGTGCTTGTCGAGGGCCGCATTCGCCTGCGCGATCACGTACTGGCCTTCCTCGATGGCCGACAGGTAATGAATCTCGTCGGTGACCTTGCTGTCCTTCACCTTGCGATACGGGGTCTCGAGAAAACCGTACTCGTTGGTGCGCGCATACAGCGCCAGAGAATTGATAAGACCGATATTCGGGCCTTCCGGCGTTTCGATCGGACATACGCGGCCGTAGTGCGTCGGGTGCACGTCGCGCACCTCGAAGCCGGCGCGTTCGCGCGTGAGCCCCCCCGGTCCAAGCGCGGACACGCGCCGCTTGTGGGTGATTTCGGACAGCGGATTGGTCTGATCCATGAATTGCGAGAGCTGGCTCGAGCCGAAGAACTCGCGAATCGCCGCCGACACCGGCTTGGCATTGATCAGGTCATGCGGCATCAGGTTTTCGGACTCCGCCTGCGACAAGCGTTCCTTGACCGCGCGCTCGACGCGCACCAGGCCGGCGCGGAACTGGTTTTCCGCCAGCTCGCCTACCGAACGCACGCGGCGGTTGCCGAGGTGATCGATGTCGTCGATCTCGCCCTTGCCGTTGCGCAGGTCGACCAGGATCTTGATCACGGCCACGATGTCTTCAGCCGACAGCGTGCTGGAGCCTTCAAGCTCGGCACGGCCGACGCGCCGGTTGAACTTCATGCGGCCCACCGCGGACAGATCGTAGCGGTCCTCGGAGAAGAACAGGCCATTGAACAGCGCCTTCACCGCGTCCTCGGTCGGCGGCTCGCCGGGGCGCATCATGCGATAGATCGCGACCTGCGCCGCCATTTGATCGGCAGTTTCGTCGATCCGCAGCGTTTGCGAAATGTACGGCCCTTGATCGAGGTCGTTGGTATAAATGGTCTGGATCTTCGCCACGCCCGCTTCTTTCAGCTTGGCAAGGAGTTGATCGGTGATCTCGTCGTTGGCGCTGGCCAGCACTTCGCCCGTGCCCTTGTCGACGACGTTGTGCGCGAGCGTGCGCCCGATCACGAAATCTTCCGGCACCACGATGCGGCTCAGGTGGGCTTCCTGCATCTCCCGCACATGCTTGACGGTAATGCGCTTGTCCTTGGCGACGATCAGCTTGCCGCCCTTGGTGGCAATGTCAAAGCGCGCGGTCTCGCCCCGCATGCGCTCCGGCACCAGTTCGAACTCGATCTCGCTTTTGCCGAGGTGAAAGCTGTCAAATACAAAAAACTCGGACAGGATGCGCTCCGGCGTATAGCCCAGGGCCTTCAACAGGATCGTCACCGGCATCTTGCGGCGGCGGTCGACGCGGAAATAGAGATAGTCCTTCGGGTCATACTCGAAGTCGAGCCAGGAGCCGCGATAGGGAATGATGCGCGCCGAAAACAGCAGTTTCCCGGAAGAATGGGTCTTGCCGCGATCGTGTTCGAAGAACACGCCGGGCGAGCGATGCAGTTGTGACACGATCACGCGCTCGGTGCCGTTGATGACGAACGATCCGGTCATGGTCATGAGCGGAATCTCGCCCATGTAGACCTCCTGCTCCTTGACCTCCTTCACCGTCGGCTTGGACGCCTCCTTGTCCATGATGGTCAGCCGCACCTTGGCGCGCAGCGGTGCGGCATAGGTCAGCCCGCGCTGCTGGCATTCCTTGACATCGAACGGCGGCTCGCCGAGCGCATAGCTCACGAACTCGAGGCGCGCATTCTTGGAATGGCTTTCGATGGGAAAAATGCCTTTGAACGCAGCCTGCAGACCCTCGTTCTTGCGGCTTTCTGCAGGAACATGCTCTTGCAGGAACGCGGCATAGGAATCGAGCTGCGTGGCCAGCAGAAACGGTACCGGCAGCACGCTGTCGCGCTTGGCAAAACTTTTGCGGATACGCTTTTTCTCGGTGAAAGAGTACGCCATATCAACCCCGGGGCAGAGTTAGAGAACGGAAAGTCAAAGACCGCAGCACACCCCGCGGAACGACCGCGCGATGGGCTGTAGTCTGCAACCTTGTCAAAAAAGGGAAAGGCTGGCGGCTACCCGCCAGCCGTCTCTCCGTGCAGCGATTACTTGATTTCCGCCGTCGCGCCAGCTTCGGTAAGCTGCTTGGCGATGGCATCGGCGTCGGCCTTGGAAATGCCTTCCTTGACCGGCTTGGGCGCACCGTCCACCAGGTCTTTGGCTTCCTTGAGGCCGAGACCGGTCACCGCGCGCACCACCTTGATGGTGTTCACCTTGTTGGCTCCGGCGTTGGTCAGGACCACGGTGAACTCGGTCTTCTCTTCCGCAGCGGCAGCGGCAGCGCCACCACCGGCCGCAGGAGCGGCAACAGCCACCGCGGCAGCGGCAGCGGATACCCCGAATTTCTCTTCCATATCCTTGATCAGTTGCGACAGCTCGAGCACCGTCATATTGGCGATGGCGTCGAGAATTTCAGCTTTGGCTAATGCCATGTCTAACTCCTATTTCCTAAGTCGAAAAAGTAAACAGTAATTCCTGCGTCACGCGGCCTGTTTCTGCTTCTGGTCCCGCACGGCGGCAACCGTTCGTACGAATCTGCCCGGCACCTCGTTAAGGGTACGCACAAATTTCGCGACCGGCGCCTTCATCGTCGCCATCAGGGTGGCAAGCAGCTCGTTACGGCCCGGCATCCTGGCAAGATCGCCCACTTCCTTGGACGACATCACCATGTTCGGCATGGCACCGGCCCTGATCACCAGCTTGTCGTTGCCCCTGGCAAACTCGTGCAGCACCTTGGCCACGGCAACGGGATCGCTCGAAATGCCGTAAGCCAGCGGACCGACCATTTTTTCGGACAGTCCGGCGAACGGCGTATCGGCGACCGCGCGGCGCGCCAGGGTGTTTTTCAGGACGCGCAGGTAAACGCCCGAACTGCGCGCTTTCCTGCGCAAATCGGTCATTTCGCCTACCTTCAGGCTGCGGTACTCTGCCAACACGATGGCCTGCGCCTTCGCCACCTCGGCGCTGACTTCGCTCACTACCGCTTGCTTCTGCTCCAGATTAAGACCCAAGGTCGTTCTCCTTTCATTTAAGGATGAAGGCGGAAGGCGGAGATGGATGAAGTATCACAAACCTTCATCCCTCATCCTTCATACTTCATACTTCATCCTTCCAAACACGGCGACCTTTGATCCAGGAGCCAGACATGAAAACATGTTTGACCTGTTTCCGGGTACACCGTCTGCGTAGGGCGCTTCGCGCGTGAAAGAGTGAAAGGTGAAGAGTGAAGGGGTGCTTCGCTCCGAACCGTTTTGCTCCGCCATCGTTCTGCGACTTAAATTTCGGGCTTGGGGTGGCCGCCCCGGGTTCCGGTTTTACCCTTCACCCTTCACGCATTCACCCTTCACCCTCAATCCCTACGGTCTTTGACAACCCGCCAAGGAAATCCCCGACGGCCCAAAGCCCTGCCCCGCATCGGCGGGGCCGAATTACTGCTGCAAACTCGTCTGGTCGATGCGCACACCCACGCCCATCGTGCTCGAAATGCTCAGCTTCTTGAGGAAAACCCCTTTCGAGGTCGATGGCTTGGACTTGTTGACGGCATCGATCAACGCTTTCAGATTTTCCGCCAGCGCCTCAACCGTAAACGAAGCACGGCCGATCGAGCATTGCACGATTCCGGCCTTGTCGGTGCGGTACTGCACCTGTCCGGCTTTCGCGTTCTTGACCGCCTGCGTGACGTCCTGCGCCACCGTGCCGACCTTCGGGTTCGGCATCAGTCCGCGGGGACCCAGGATCTGGCCGAGCTGGCCGACCACGCGCATCGCATCGGGCGTGGCGATCACCACGTCAAAATCCATCTTGCCGCCCTTGATCTCGTTGGCAAGATCCTCAAAGCCGACGATGTCGGCGCCGGCGTCCCTGGCCTGCTGGGCCTTGTCGCCCTGGGCGAACACCGCCACGCGCACCGACTTGCCGGTGCCCTGCGGCAACACGACCGAGCCGCGCACGGCCTGGTCCGATTTCTTGGCATCGATGCCGAGATTGATCGACACGTCGACCGACTCGTTGAACCTGGCAGTCGCGTTCTCCTTGATGATCTTCAGCGCTTCCTGCACCGGATAAAGCCGGGAACGGTCGACCTTGCCGCGCAACGCCTTGTAGCGCTTGGAAATATGTGCCATTTCAGAGGCCCTCCACTTCGACGCCCATGCTGCGCGCGCTGCCGGCAATGGTGCGCACGCCGGCCTCAAGGTCGGCTGCGGTGAGATCGGGCATTTTCGTCCTGGCGATTTCCTCGACCTGAGCACGCGTGATCTTGCCGACTTTATCGGTATGCGGACGCGGACTGCCTTTCTCAAGTTTCGCCGCCTTCTTGATGAGCACCGTCGCGGGCGGCGTCTTCATCACGAAGGTAAAGCTTTTGTCCTGGTACGCAGTGATTACGACCGGCACCGGGAGACCGGGTTCCATCTTCTGCGTCTGGGCGTTGAACGCCTTGCAGAATTCCATGATATTGAGACCGCGCTGGCCGAGCGCGGGGCCGATGGGCGGGCTGGGATTGGCCTTGCCCGCCGGCACTTGCAGTTTGATCAGGCCGACGACTTTCTTTGCCATTTGGCTCTCCTTTTGGGTCCGAACGGGCGCATTTTGCGCCCTCCCCGTCAAAATCAGTGAAGGGGGAAAGAGTGAAGGAGTGATCCCCCTCACCCTACCCCTCTCCCCCGGTCACGGGGGAGAGGGAAACCCTTCACGCATTCACACCTTCACCCTTCACGCCGTCAGGCCTTCTCGACCTGGCCGAAATCCAGTTCGACCGGCGTCGAGCGTCCGAAGATCGTCACCGACACGCGCAGCTTGCTCTTGTCGTAATTGACATCCTCGACGTTGCCGTGAAAATCGGCAAACGGGCCTTCCTTGACGCGCACCGCTTCGCCGACTTCGAACAGCACTTTCGGGCGCGGTTTTTCCACGCCTTCCTGAATCTGGTGCAGGATGTTCTGCACTTCCTTCTCGCTGATCGGGGTCGGCTTGGTCGCGGTACCGCCGACGAATCCGGTCACCTTGGGCGTATTCTTGACGAGATGCCAGGTGTCGTCCGTCATCTCCATCTCGACCAGAACATAGCCGGGGAAGAACTTGCGCTCGCTGATGTTCTTCTGCCCGCCCTTCATTTCCACGACTTCCTCGACCGGAACCAGGATCTGGCCGAAGCTGTCCTGCATGCCGGCACGCTTGATGCGATCCAGCAGCGCGCGCTGCACGCTCTTCTCGAAGCCCGAATACGCGTGCACCACATACCACTTCTTGCTCATCATTCGCCCTGGCCCATCAGCTTTTTCACGACCCACAACAGACTCGCGTCCACGAGCCACAGGAACAGCGCCATCAGGATCACAAATGCGAACACGATGGCGGTGGTTTGCAGCGTTTCCTTGCGGGTCGGCCATACCACCTTCTTCGTTTCCGCGACAGACTCCTGCGCATAAACATAGAACTGCTTGCCGGGCCCGCTCGTCCAGAACACGATGAAGCCGAGCACCAGGCCCGCCATCACGGACGCGACGCGGATAATCGCCGCGCTCTCACCGAAGTAATAAAACCCGGCCACACCCGCCACCACCAGCAGCAACGCCGCCGCAATCTTGATTTTGTCAGCCATTGCTTCGTCTAAAGTTTCATGTCCAAAGTTTCAAGTTGCTTCCGCACCCAGTTCATCCGGCTCTGACCTCAGACTTGAAACATGAAACCCGCGACCCAAGAAGTGGCAGGCCAGGAGGGTCTCGAACCCCCAACCTTCGGTTTTGGAGACCGACGCTCTGCCCATTGAGCTACTGGCCTTTAGCTTCGCGTGAAGGGTGAATGCGTGAAGGGTAATCGAACTGAGTGCTCCGCTGCTTCCCTTCATCCTTCACCCTTGACCCTTCACTCGATGATCTTGGCGACGACGCCGGCGCCGACCGTCCGGCCGCCCTCGCGGATGGCAAACCGCAGGCCCTCCTCCATCGCAATCGGCTGGATCAGCGTCACCGTGATCGACACGTTGTCCCCGGGCATCACCATCTCCGTGCCCGGCGCCAGCTCGATCGAGCCCGTCACGTCCGTCGTGCGGAAGTAAAACTGCGGCCGGTAACCATTGAAAAACGGCGTATGCCGCCCCCCTTCGTCCTTCGACAACACGTAAATCTCCGCCGTGAACTTGGTGTGCGGCGTAATGCTGCCCGGCTTCGCCAGCACCTGACCGCGCTCCACTTCCTCACGCTTCGTGCCCCGCAGCAGAATCCCGACATTGTCCCCCGCCTGGCCTTCGTCCAGCAGCTTCCGGAACATCTCCACCCCCGTGCACACCGTCTTCAGCGTCGGCCTCAACCCCACAATCTCAATCTCCTCGCCCACCTTGATCACCCCGCGCTCCACGCGCCCCGTGACCACCGTGCCCCGCCCCGAAATGGAAAACACATCCTCCACCGGCATCAGGAACGCCCCCTCAATCGCACGCTTCGGCTGCGGAATGTAACTGTCCAGCGCCTCCGCCAGCTTCAGTATCGCCCCTTCACCCAACTCACCCTTATCACCCTCCAGCGCCTTCAGCGCCGAACCGATCACGATCGGCGTGTCATCCCCCGGAAATTCATACTTCGACAGCAGCTCCCGCACTTCCATCTCCACCAGCTCCAAGAGCTCCTTGTCGTCCACCATGTCCGCCTTGTTCATGAACACGACAATGTAGGGCACCCCCACCTGCCGCGCCAGCAGAATGTGCTCCCGCGTCTGCGGCATCGGACCGTCCGCCGCCGACACCACCAGAATCGCCCCGTCCATCTGCGCCGCACCCGTGATCATGTTCTTCACATAGTCCGCGTGCCCCGGACAGTCCACGTGCGCATAGTGCCGCTTCGCCGTCTCATACTCCACGTGCGCCGTGTTGATCGTGATCCCCCGCGCCTTCTCCTCCGGCGCCGAGTCAATCTGGTCGTAACTCTTCGCCTCCCCACCATACCTCTTCGACAAAATCATCGTCATCGCCGCCGTCAGCGTCGTCTTCCCATGATCCACGTGCCCTATCGTCCCCACGTTCACGTGCGGCTTCGTCCGCTCAAATTTGCCCTTCGCCATTTTTTTTTGCTCCGTCTTCGCCAGATCCATTTCCGCTACGAGCGCTACCGCCTGCTCAACTCCAGCGCTCCACCCTGAAACCCGCAAAAAAATACAACAATATATATGCAGTTCCGATTTACAGAATTCGTCGCAGACGAATTCTGGTGCCCATGGCGTGGATTGAACACGCGACCTCTCCCTTACCAAGGGAGTGCTCTACCACTGAGCTACATGGGCTCGGACTGCGCTTTCATCCGGCAACATCCGCTCTTACTTGCTATAAACCGCGTCCCCGTGTGACACTGTTGGAGCGGGTGAAGGGAATCGAACCCTCGTCGTAAGCTTGGAAGGCTTCTGCTCTGCCATTGAGCTACACCCGCCTCATCTGAACCTGCTTGCATCGAGAATCCCAGCGCCTCGCCTACATCCGCAATACTGGTGGAGGGGGAAGGATTCGAACCTTCGAAGGCTGAGCCAACAGATTTACAGTCTGCCCCCTTTGACCGCTCGG
>JAIESJ010000187.1 GCA_019746155.1 Burkholderiales bacterium | reverse complement strand
TGCTCGACGGCGAAGCGCTTCCACAGCCGGTGCAGCCCCGCCGACATCAGGTCGTTCATGAGGTCGTAGCGGCCGGCGACCGAGTCAAAAACGCGCCCGACGCGGAGCGGTTTTTCTTCCTCAGGGACGGTAGAGAATCCGAAGTGGGTAGTCTTGCTCATGCGTAGCGCGTTTTTTCGTCGTAAACTCCAGGCAATGGCATCATAACCGAGAAGGCTTAAAACGAAAACCCTGATCTCAAAGGGTTTTTGCCCCGGGCCGGGCAGGACTTGTCACAGGATCGCAACGTTTATTTCATAATATCGACACCAACCAATCGGGCGCGGAGTCTGCATGGCGGCAACCATACTGGTGGTGGAGGACGAACCGGCGATTCAGGAATTGATCGCATACAACCTGGAACTTGCCGGGCATCAGGCGCTGCGCGCGGACCATGCCGAGCAGGCGCTCGAGATGGTGCGCGCGCAACTGCCGGACCTTGTCGTGCTCGACTGGATGCTGCCCGGCATGAGCGGCATCGAATTCGCGCGGCGGTTGCGCGCCGACAGGCGCACCCGGTCGGTGCCGCTGATCATGCTCACCGCGCGCGCCGACGAGCAGGACAAGCTCGCCGGGCTCGAAACCGGCGCCGACGATTATCTGACCAAGCCGTTCAGTCCGCGCGAACTCAATGCGCGCGTCAAAGCGGTGCTGCGCCGTCGCGCGCCGCAGGCGACCGACGATGCGGTCGAGATCGCGGGCCTCAGGCTCGACCCGGCGAACCATCGCGTGTTCGGCGACCAGACGCCGCTCACGCTGGGTCCGACCGAATTCCGGCTGCTGCATTTCCTGATGACGCACGCCGAGCGTGTTTATTCGCGCATACAGCTGCTGGATCAGGTGTGGGGTGACCACGTTTTCGTCGAGGAGCGCACTGTTGACGTGCACATCCGGCGCCTGCGCAAGGCGCTGGAAGCCTCGGGCCACGATCGCCTGATCCGGACCGTGCGCAGCGCCGGCTATTGCCTCTCCGCGGAGCCCTGAACGGCGCGGTCGCTCCGCTGTCATGGCGTGCGATAATAACGCCATCTCGTCCGGAACCCGCTCGTGAACGGCATCTGGGGAAAATCGCTGATGTTCCTGGCGCTGCTGGCGGCGGGATGTCTCGTTATCTGGCCGATTTTCGGGCCGCTGGCCGCAGTCAGCGTGTTTGCGGCCGCCCTGCTGCTGATCGTCGTCCTGCACCTGCATCACGTTTCCATGCTGCTCAAGTGGCTGCGCCGTCCGGCTCCGGAGACGGAGCCGGAGGGTCTGGGTGTATGGGACGAGGTGTTTGCCGCTCTCCATCGGATGCTGCGCCGGCAGCGCCGGAGCGAATCGCAACTCACCGCGACGCTGCAGGATTTCCAGCTGGCCGCCGCCGCGATGCCTGACGGCATGGTGATTCTCGACCAGACCGACCGCATCGAATGGTGCAATCCCGGGGCGGAGCGGCACTTCGGCCTCGACTGCCGGCGCGACGCTGGCCAGCAGATCACTTATCTCGTGCGTCATCCGCAGTTCGCCGAGAAGCTGCATTCGCAAAACTACAGCGAACCGCTCACGCTGAAGCAGTCGCGCGGTTCCGATCTTGTTCTCTCGGTTCAGATCGTGCCGTACGGCGACCGGCAGAAACTTGTCATCAGCCGCGACGTCACCGACCTCGAGCGCGTGGAGACGATGCGACGCGACTTCATCGCCAATGTGTCGCACGAATTGAGGACGCCGCTCACCGTACTGGGCGGATTCCTGGAAACGATTTCCGATATGAAGACGGCGGACAGCGATCTGCTGCGGCGTTCGCTGCCGTTGATGATGGACCAGACGCGCCGCATGCAGCGTCTGGTCGAGGATCTGCTGACCTTGTCGCGCCTGGAGAGCGCCAACAATCCGCTGCGCGACGAGCGCGTCGATGTCCCCAGGCTGGCACGCGAGCTCTATCACGATGCGCTGGCGCTTTCCGCCGGGCGCCACCGCATTGCGCTCGATCTGGAGTGCGAGGACCGGCTTGCCGGCAGCGAAGACGAACTGAGGAGCGCGTTCGGCAATCTGGTCAGCAACGCGATCCGCTACACGCCCGATGGCGGCGAAGTGACCATCCTCTGGCAGCGCCGCGGCGATCAGGCGGTATTTGCCGTGCGCGACAACGGTATCGGTATCCAGGCGCAGCACATCCCGCGGCTCACCGAGCGCTTTTATCGTGTCGATCGCAGTCGTTCGCGCGAAACCGGCGGTACCGGCCTGGGGCTGGCGATCGTCAAGCATGTGCTGAATCGCCACCAGGGGCGGCTGGAGGTGGCGAGCGAGCCGGGGCGCGGCAGCACTTTCAGCGCACTGTTTCCTGCGCAGCGGGTGGTGCCGGCAGAGATCGGAAAAGCTTGCGCCGGGACAGCCTAGCAGCCTGTCGGACTTGGCCCCCATTCACCGGAACGGGTGGGGATCGCCGTCGAGCGGCGCTGCGGCTCACCCCGTCTTTTTCTGGATGAACTCGATCTTGTAGCCGTCGGGGTCTTCGACGAAAGCGATCACGGTAGTGCCGTGCTTCATCGGGCCCGCTTCACGGGTGACTTTGCCGCCCTGCTTCCTGACTGCCTCGCACGCCTTGTAGGCGTCTTCGACCTCGACTGCGACATGGCCGTAACCGGTGCCGAGATCGTAGGACTGAGTATCCCAGTTGTGGGTGAGTTCCAGCACGGCGGCGCGCGACTCATCGTCATAGCCGACGAAAGCGTTGGTGAAACGGCCGCCGGGATAGTCGGTGCGACGCAGCAGCTTCATACCCAGCACCCGGGTGTAGAAATTGATCGAGCGCTCGAGGTCGCCGACACGGATCATGGTGTGCAATATTCGCATCTCAGATCTCCACCACTTCAAAGTCTTCTTTTCTCGCCCCGCACTCCGGGCAAGTCCAGTTCATCGGCACGTCCTCCCACTTGGTGCCGGGCGCGATGCCCTCATCGGGCAGCCCTGCGGCCTCGTCATAGATGAAGCCGCAAATGAGGCACATGTAAGTCTTGTAAACCCGGGTCTCTGTTGTTGTCATGGCGCAGTCGGAATTAAGCTAAAATCGCATTTTAAACGATTCATCCCGCCTTCTCACTATCGCCCCGGCCCCCATGCCCGACCTGCCGCCTATCGTTCTCGTCTTCGCCGCAACCGATCCCAGCGGCGGCGCGGGACTGCAGGCCGACATCATGACGCTCTCCAGCATGGGCTGCCATTCGCTGTCGTGCGTGACCGCCGTCACCATTCAGGACACGATGGGCGTGGAAGACGTCATGCCGATCGATCCCGAGTGGGTTGCCGATCAGGCGCGCGCCGTGCTGGAGGATATGCCGGTGGCAGCGTTCAAGATCGGCATGCTGGGCAGCATAGAAACCATCGCATTCATCGCGGAAGTCGTGTCCGATTATCCGGACATTCCGCTGATTCTCGACCCGGTACTGGCCTCCGGGCGCGGCGACGAGCTCGCCACCGATGACATGGTCCAGGGCTTGCGCGAATTGCTGATCCCGCAGACCACCATCCTCACGCCCAACAGTCTGGAAGCGCGGCGGCTCGCGGGCGACGATGCCGACGATAATGATGACCCCAATCTCGCCGAATGCGCAAAGCGCCTGGTCGCATCCGGCTGCGAATACGTGCTGATCACCGGCACCCACGAGAACACGCCGCAGGTCGTCAACACGCTCTACGGTCAGGAAGGCGTCGTGCGCAGCGATTCCTGGCAGCGCCTGCCCGGCAATTATCACGGCTCAGGCTGCACGCTCGCCTCGGCGATTGCGGCCACCATCGCCAACGGCCTGTCGGTCGCCGAGGCGGTCAAGGACGCGCAAGAATACACATGGCAGACGCTCAAGGCCGCGTTTCGCCCCGGCATGGGCCAATATATTCCCGACCGCCTGTTCTGGGCGCGCGAGGAAGAGCGGGGCGACGACAACGGCCGCAGCGAGGAATGAGGCCTGCCCTGAGCGATGTCGAAGGACATGAAGGGAAAAAACAGAATCTCCGGCCTTTACGCCGTCACGCCCGACGAAGCTGACACCGGGGCGCTGACCGCCAGGGTGCGCGACGCGCTGGCTGGCGGCGCCCGCCTCGTTCAGTACCGCAACAAAACCGCGGATGCCGCGTTACGGCTTGAACAGGCCGGGGCTCTGCTCGCGCTGTGCCGTCAGTATGCCGCGCTGCTTATCATCAACGATCATCTCGAGCTCGCCCTCGAGATCGATGCCGACGGTCTGCATCTCGGCGGCGAAGACGGGTCGGTCGCCGCAGCGCGGGCCAGGCTTGGCCCGCGCAAGATCATCGGCGCCTCCTGCTACAACATGCTGCAGAACGCGCTCGACGCCGAGCGCGCCGGCGCCGATTATGTCGCCTTCGGCAGCTTTTTTGCGTCGAACGTCAAGCCGGGAGCGGTACATGCCCCGCTCGAACTGCTGCGCGAGGCAAAACAAAAGGTGTCGGTGCCGGTCGTCGCCATCGGCGGCATCACGCTCGCCAACGCACCGCAACTGATCGCCGCCGGCGCCGCCGGCGTGGCGGTGATCTCGGCGCTGTTCGCGGCCCCGAATGTGAAGCTCGCGGCACAACAATTCAATGCCTTGTTCAACACACGGTCATGAAACGCAGCCAGAAACTTTTCAATCACGCCCAGCTCATCATTCCCGGCGGCGTCAACTCGCCGGTGCGCGCCTTCAAGTCGGTCGGCGGCACCCCGCTGTTTTTCCAGCGCGGCAAGGGCGCGCTGGTATGGGATGCCGACGGCAACAGCTATATCGACTACGTCGGCTCGTGGGGCCCGCTGATCGTCGGCCATGCCCACCCCGAAGTGGTCAAGGCCGTCGAACAGGCCGCGTCCAGAGGACTTTCATTCGGTGCGCCGACCGAAACCGAAATCGAGATGGCGGAGCTCATCTGCAGGCTCGTGCCCTCGATCGAACAGGTGCGGCTCGTCAGTTCCGGCACCGAAGCGACGATGAGCGCGATCCGGCTCGCGCGCGGCTTCACCGGCCGTTCCAAAATCATCAAGTTCGAAGGCTGCTATCACGGCCATGCCGACTCGCTGCTGGTGAAAGCGGGCTCTGGTGCGCTCACTTTCGGCCGGCCTTCTTCGGCCGGCGTGCCCGCAGAAATCGCGGTGCATACCCTGGTGCTCGACTACAACAACGAAATAGCGCTGGAACAGGCTTTCAAACGCGCAGGCGGCGAGATCGCCGCCGTCATTGTCGAGCCCGTGGCGGGCAACATGAACCTTGTCGCGCCACATCCCCGCTTTCTGGAATTGCTGCGCAGGCTCTGCACAAAACACGGCAGCATCCTGATTTTTGATGAAGTCATGACCGGCTTCCGCGTTGCGCTTGGCGGCGCACAAGGCCTGTATGGCATCAAACCCGACCTCACCACGCTGGGTAAAGTGATCGGCGGCGGCATGCCCGTCGGCGCCTTCGGCGGCCGGCGCGACATCATGCAATGCATCGCGCCGCTGGGGCCGGTCTATCAGGCCGGCACGCTTTCCGGCAACCCGGTGGCGGTCGCCGCAGGATTGGCCACGCTGAAACTGATCCAGGCGCCGGGTTTCTACAACAAGCTCTCGGCCACCACGCGCCGGCTCTGCGAAGGCCTGGCCGCCGCCGCACGCGAGCAGGGCATGGTCTTCTCGGCCGCCCATGTCGGCGGCATGTTCGGCCTCTACTTCCGCGCGACCCCGCCCGCGAGCTACGCCGAAGTCATGCAGTGCGACAAAGAAATGTTCGGCCGTTTTTTCCACGCCATGCTTGCCGAAGGCGTCTACCTCGCGCCGTCAGCGTTTGAAGCGGGGTTCGTCTCCGCGGCGCATGGCCCGGCGGAGATCGACAAAACGGTCAACGCGGCGAAAAAAGCCTTTGCGAGCCTGAAAACCGGCGTCTGATAAAAATCGCGAGAAAAACCGTGTCGTGGCATGAAAAAGGCAAACAAGAGTGCCTCGGGTCGCCCCTGTTGTTCAGCCAGATAGGTCGGGACCGGCGCAAAAAGCCTAGCAGCCTGTCGGACTTGGCCCCATTCACCGGAACGCGTGGCGTTAACGGGCCGCTGTTGATCGATGCTTCGGCGCCAGGCTGCTTAAGAAAGAAGTTTTGCGTGTCAATGTGCTGGCCGGAATAAACGACGCTTGCATGGCGTTCTTTTCACCCCGTTCTTTAGTGCTTTTCATTTTTTCAGGAGTTTGTCGAACCCGAGTCCGACAAACTCCTAGCGCAGCCCCGCAACGTATTCAGCGACAGCGCTGATTTCCTTGTCGGAGAGCTTGGCGGCAATCGTGCGCATCATGCTGTTCGGGTCGTTGGCGCGCTCGCCGCCGCGGAACACTTTGAGCTGTGCCGCCGTATACTCTGCATACTGGCCGGCAAGCCGCGGGAACTGCGCCGGAATACCTGCGCCATTGGGCGCGTGGCACGAGGCACAAGCCGGCACGCCCTTGCTCATGATGCCGCCGCGGTAAATTGACTGGCCAAGCCTGGCCAGCTCGGGATCCCGTGCGGCGCGCGGCTTGGCTTTTTGGCCGGCAAAGTAGGCGGCGAGATTGCTCATATCCTCGGCGGAGAGGGAGGTGACCATGCCGCTCATCACGGCATTGACGCGCTCGGCCGGCTTGCCTGCCTGGGGCTTGAAATTTGTCAGCTGCTTGAGGAGGTATTCAAAATGCTGCCCGGCAAGGCTGGGGTTGGCAGGAATGGCACTGTTGCCGTCGGCACCGTGGCAGGCCGCACAGACCTGGGTCACGATCTGCTGTGCCTTGGCCGGATCGCCCTGGGCATAGGTCAACGATGAAGTCAGCACCGCGGCGACTATCGCCGGGGCGAGGCGGTATATCATGCTTGCTCCTTGCTGCCTGCGCTCAATCGGAAAAGGCCGTATTGTATAGTAATCGCCTTTGAACACGCCAGTTTTGCTGGCAAAACAAGCACTCATGTCGCCATTCCAACAAGCGGTCTTTTTCAGATCCGTGTATGACCTCAAGGAGTTGCCGCCGGATGATGCGGCCGAGATCGCATTCGCCGGTCGCTCCAACGCCGGAAAATCAAGCGCGATCAATGCGCTCGCCAACCATAACCGTCTGGCATTCACCAGTAAAACGCCGGGGCGCACCCAGACCATCAATTTTTTCAGTTTGAGACCGCGGCAATATCTCGTCGACCTCCCGGGTTATGGCTATGCCGCTGTTCCGGCTAAAGAAAAACGCCATTGGGGTGAGTTAATAAGCGCTTACCTGCAAACGCGGAAGTCCCTGCACGGCCTGGTTCTGATCATGGACGCGCGCCACCCCTTCACCCAACTCGATCGCCAATTGCTGAACTGGCTCGCGCCCCTGCACAAGCCGGCACATGTGCTGCTGACCAAGGCCGACAAACTCGGCAAACAGGAGGCGGTCGCAACGCTGCGTGCGGCGGAAAACGAAGCCCGTCGTTACCCGCTGTGCAGCGTGCAGCTTTTTTCAAGTATGACCGGGATCGGCGTCAGCACCGCACAGAAAACGCTCGCAAAATGGCTGAAACCGGTACAAACAAAACCCCCGGTTAAAGGGGAGTAAAACCGGGGGCGAAAAAGCCTTAATAAGGATTAAGGCACCCGCTCAGGGAGGAGAAGCGGGAGACGATGTAAACATCGTCTTACACCTAAGACGAATATAATTGCGGATAGTTCCCAGTTCGGGCGCAGAAAAAATCACTCAACATTTCAGGATATTAGGCAAACCATGTCGATACTAGGGCGATTTCCCCAGCGGCGCATGCGGCGCATGCGGCGCGACGATTTTTCGCGGCGGCTGATGCGCGAAACCCGGCTCACTACAGATGACCTGATCTATCCGGTTTTTGTTCTCGACGGAAAAAACCGCACCGAGGCGGTTCCGTCCATGCCCGGCGTCAGGCGCCATACCCTGGATAAACTGCTGCCCCATATCGAGCAGTGCGCAAAGCTCGATATCCCGGCCATCGCGATTTTTCCGGTGATCGAGCGCAGCCTGAAAACCGCCGATGGCCGCGAAGCGGCAAATCCGAAGGGGCTGGTGCCGCGCACAGTGGCCGCCCTCAAAAAACGTTTCCCGGAAATGGGCGTGATTACCGATGTCGCGCTCGATCCCTACACCACGCACGGCCATGATGGCGTGATTGACCGCTCCGGCTATGTGCTCAACGATGAAACCATCGCGGTGCTGGAAAAGCAGGCGCTGGTCAACGCCGCAGCGGGGGTCGATGTCGTCGCGCCATCGGACATGATGGACGGGCGCATCGGCGCCATCCGCGAGGCGCTCGACAGGAAGGGGTTCATCCATACCCGCATCCTCGCTTATTCGGCGAAGTACGCATCGGGCTTCTATGGTCCGTTCCGTGACGCGGTGGGCTCTGCGAAACAGCTCGGCCACGGCAACAAATACGACTACCAGATGGATCCGGCCAACGGCGACGAGGCGCTGCGGGAAGTCGCGCTCGATCTCGAAGAGGGCGCAGACATGGTAATGGTGAAGCCGGGCCTGCCCTACCTCGACATCGTGCGCCGCGTAAAAGACGAGTTCAGGGCGCCCACCTACGTCTACCAGGTGAGCGGCGAGTTTGCGATGCTCAAGGCCGCGATACAGAACGGCTGGCTCGACGAAGAACGCTGTGTAATGGAAACTCTGCTCGCGTTCAAACGCGCGGGCGCCGACGGCATACTCACCTACTTCGCGCTCGATGCCGCGAAGCGGCTTAAACAAGGCGGCTAGGTTTCCGCCAGGAGTATTTCCACCGACTGGAGTTTCGCGCGGTCGATCGCTTTGCCTCCCGGGCTGGTTCTGAGCGCCACGCGCAAATCATGCGTTGCAAGCACCGTGAGCAGGATATCGGTGCCATCATCGTTTACCGTGAACACCGGAAAGGTGCGCGGTTCTTCACCCGAGTAAAGCCGGCTTTGCGTGGTCTTGTACGGGATCCGGCGGTCGATCAGGTAGAGCTCGACCGCCTTGGCGTTGTCGGTGAAAAGCTGCAAATCGATATCGGCGTATTTGCCTGCGTTGCCGTTCAGCACTGAGCCGGTGAGATAGGGATTGAATTGAGCGAGCTCGCGCATCGCTTTGAGCGCTTTGGTGCGCAAGGCGCGCAGGCGATCGCGCTGCTCGTCCTCATGATATAGCTGCTGATAGGCGCGCAGCGCGGCATCGATCTCGTCGTTGGTCGGCAGTTGGCGCGAGTCCGGCATGCCGGCCTGGCGTGCCGCCTTGCGTTTGGCAAGCGCGTAGTTCTCGATGCCGTCCTCGGCCATCAGCCGCGCGGCGAGGTGGGCAATGCGGCTGCGCTCGTCATTGCGGCCGCGATCCCTGGCCATACATGCCTCCGTCAGAACAACGGGTTCCTGACCTCATCCGGCGGTTTCTCGCCGGCTTGACCGCCCGCGCTGCCGGGCTCGGGCGGCAGAAATTCCTGATAGAAAAAATCGACGACGCCGGGCTGCCCGTCACCCACGCGCAAACCCGTATCCGGATCGATGCGCAGCGCCAGCACGCCTGCGGGCGGCGTCAGCGGCTGCTCGGGCACGCCTCTCAGTGCCGCGCCCATGTAGCCCATCCAGATCGGCAGCGCGGCACTGCCGCCGGTTTCGTTGCGCCCCAGGGTATGCGGGTTGTCGAATCCGATCCACGCCACGGCCACCAGGCTGGCGTTGAAGCCACAGAACCAGGCATCGATGAAATCGTTGGTGGTGCCGGTCTTGCCGGCAAGATCGCCGCGCCCGAGCTTCATGGCGCGCGCCGCGGTGCCCATCTTCACCACATCCTGCATGATGCTGGTCATGATGAATGCGTTGCGTGCATCGATCACCCGCTCCGCGCCCTGTTCGGCCCGCTGCGGCCTGGATTCCATCAGCACGTTGCCGCGTGCGTCCTCCACGCGTTCTATGAAATACGGCGCGATGCGGTAGCCGCCGTTGGCGAAAATGGAGTAGGCAGCGGCCATTTGCATCGGCGTCACGTTTCCGGCGCCGAGCGCCATGGTGAGATACGGCGGATGCAGCTTGGGATCGAAGCCGAAACGCGTAATGTAGTCCTGCGCATACTGCGGTCCGATGGCCTGCAAAATGCGCACTGAAACCAGGTTTTTCGATTTCACCAGACCCATGCGCAGGCGCATCGGGCCTTCGAACTTGCCGTCGTAGTTCTTGGGTTCCCACGGCTCCGAACCGGTCTGGGCGGCGGTGAAGGTGAGCGGCGCATCGTTGATGACGGTCGCCGCGGTGAAGCCCTTTTCGAGCGCAGCCGAATAAATAAATGGCTTGAAACTCGATCCCGGCTGACGTAACGCCTGGGTCACGTGATTGTACTGGCTGCGGCTGAAGTCGAAACCACCCACCAGCGCCCGGATCGCGCCGTCGCGCGGATCCACCGATACCAGCGCCGACTCCACCGCCGGCAATTGCGTGATCTGCCAGCGGTTTTTTTCATCCTTCTGCACGCGAATGATGGCACCGCGGCGGATGCGCTGGTTCGGATTTGCCTTGTCGCCCAGCATCCGGCTCGCGAATCTGAGCCCGTCCTCGGCAATGTCCAGCATCTCGCCGCCCCTGCGGTAAGCCTTTACATGACGGGGGCCTGCCTCGACCACGACCGCAGCGTAAAGGTCATCGTAGTCGGTTGTATCCTGGAGCGCGTCTTCCAGGGCCTCGTCGGTGATCCGCGCCGGCAGCTCGACAAAATCTTCAGGCCCGCGATAACCGTGGCGCCGGTCGTATTCCTGCACGCCGCGGCGCAGTGCCGCATAAGCCGCCTCCTGATGCCGGGTGGAAAGCGTGGTGTAGACCCGGATCCCCTTGGTGTAGGCGTCCTCCTGATAGCGCTCATAAATAAGCTGCCGCACCATTTCGGCCAAATATTCCGCCCGTACCGCATACTCGTTTATGTCTCTCCTGACCATAAGCTGCTGCTTGTCGGCTTCGGCAAACTGGGCATCGGTTATCTGGCCCAGGGCGCGCATGCGGCCCAGGACATACTGCTGCCGCTGCTTGGCGCGCTTGGGATTGACAATGGGGTTGTAGCGTGAGGGTGCTTTGGGAAGCCCGGCCAGCATCGCATATTCGGCGAGCGTGAGCTGCTCGAGAGGCTTGCCGAAATAAATCTGGGCGGCGGCGGCAAAGCCGTAGGCACGCTGGCCGAGATAGATTTGGTTGATGTAGAGCTGGAGAATCTGGTCCTTGGTCAGGCTATGCTCGATCTTGAACGCAAGCAACATTTCGTTGAACTTGCGCGTTAAGGTTTTTTCCTTTGATAAGAAGAAGTTACGCGCGACCTGCATGGTGATGGTGGAAGCTCCCTGCCGCACCCCTCCGGAAACGAAGTTCGACAGCGCCGCCCGCGCCACCCCGACATAATCGACGCCGCTGTGCTGGTAGAAACGCTCGTCTTCCGCGGCGAGGATGGCAGCGATCATGGGTCTGGGCACGTTTTCGATGGCGACCACGGCGCGCCGCTCCTCGCCGAATTCCCCGATCAGCTTGCCGTCGGCACTGTAGACGCGCAGGGGGATTTTCGGCTGATAGTCAGTGAGCACTTCCAGCGATGGCAGAGTGGGGTAGACGAGCACGACCGCGAACGCAAAAAGAAATGCGGCCGCAGTGATGCAAAAAAGCAACAATATCAACGGGAACGCCAACCAGCGGCAGGACATGGCAAGAAGTGGCGTTTACCGGATGGGAAAATCAGCAATAAACAGCAAGTTGGATAAATCTATCCCGATTGTGAACCAGCGCACAGCATATTCCGCTACCGAGGAGTAGGCTGTGATCGTTTGACCGTCATTATAAAAACTATTGGGCACAAAAGAAACGATATTAAAACACTTTACACCTTGAGCAGTTGTTGCTAGCATTTAAAGTAAACTGTGGGCAATATTCCCTATTAGCTTATGCTCAAAGGAAAATTTACTTTTAACGCGGACGTGCTTGAGAAACTGTTCAAGCCCAGAACGCCAGCGCTGATAGGTGTGGATATCAGCTCGTCCGCGATCAAGATGCTCGAGATCGCCGAAGCCGGCAAAGGCATGTACCGCGTCGAGCACTACGCCATCGAGCCCCTGCCCAAGGATTCCGTCGCCGACGGCAACATCAACAATCTCGATGCCGTGAGCGAGGCGCTCAGGCGTTGTCACAAGCGCCTGGGCAGTCATCTCAGGAATCTCGCCATGGCGCTGCCCAACGCTGCCGTGATCAGCAAGAAAATCCTGGTGCCGGCCGGCCAGCGCGAGGAAGACCTCGAGCTGCAGGTCGAGACCGAAGCCAACCAATATATCCCTTTCTCTCTTGATGAGGTCAATCTCGACTTTCAGGTGGTGGGGCCGGCGCCCAACAGCCCGGAAGACGTCGAGGTGATGATCGCCGCCTCGCGCAAGGACAAAATCGAGGACTGCGTCGCCGCAGCCGAAGCCGCCGGTCTCAAGGTGGTGGTCATGGATGTCGACATTTTCGCCAGCCAGGCGGCCTTCGAGCTGATGGCGTCCCGGTTTCCCGACAAGGGCAAGGACCGGAACATTGCGATCGTCGACGTCGGCGCCACGATCATGAACGTCAACATACTGCGCAACGGCCAGTCGATTTACATGCGCGAGCAACCGTTCGGCGGCAATCAACTTACTCAGGAAATCCAGAATAAATTCGGCCTCTCCCCGGAAGAAGCCGAGGCCGCGAAACGTGCCGGCGGGCTGCCGGACAGCTACGAGTCGGAAGTGCTGCGGCCGTTCATGGACATGCTGGCCCTGGAGGTTGCCCGCGCGTTGCAGTTCTTTTTCACCTCGACGCAATTCAACCAGGTCCATCACATCGTGCTGTCGGGCGGCTGCGCGGCGATTCCCGGTATCGACGAGGTCGTCGCCAAGCGCACTCAAGTCAGCGCCATGGTCGCCAATCCGTTTGCAAACATGGCGCTGTCGTCGAGGGTCCGGCCCAAGAATCTGTCCCAGGACGCGCCCTCCCTGATGGTGGCCTGCGGGCTGGCGATGCGGAGGTTCGATCCATCATGATCCGCATCAATTTGCTGCCACACCGCGAAATGCGGCGCAAACAGCAGCAACAGCAGTTCTTCCTCATGCTCGGTTTTATTGCCATCGTAGGCGTGGTGATCTGGCTTACAGTGCACACCTACCTGAGCGATCGGATCGACGAGCAGAATGCCCGCAACAAGTACCTCCAGGAAGAAATCGCCAAGCTCGACAAGCAAATCGAAGAAATCAAGGCGCTCAGGGAACAGATCGCGGCCCTCCTCGCGCGCAAGAAAGTGGTTGAAACACTGCAGAGCGATCGCTCGGAGGTGGTGCACCTTCTTGACCAGCTGGCGCGCCAACTGCCCGACGGCATCTATCTGAAAAGCATCAAGCAAACGGGCAACAAGGTCACCATTACCGGCTACACGCAATCGCAGGCGCGGGTATCCACGCTGATGCGCAATCTCGAATCCTCGCAACAGCTCGAAAACCCGGGTTTGATCGAAATCAAGGCGGTAACCCAGGGCGCCGCGCGCATCAACGAGTTCACCATGAACATCCACATCACGCGCACCAAGCAGGAAGAAAGCGCCGGGCAGAAGCCGGCGCCCAAGCCGGCTGCCGCGAAAGGTTAACGCAGCATGACTCTCGACGATCTCAGGCGCCTGGACCCGAAACAGATCGGCTCGTGGCCGATCCTGCCAAAATTCGGCGTATTGTTCCTGACGCTGCTGCTGATCCTGGGCGCGGGCTATTGGTTCGACTGGCAGGGCCAGATTGAACAAATCGACGCTGAAAAGAAAAAGGAGGAGGAGCTGCGCACGACATTCCTCGACAAAAAGAAGCAGGCCATAAACCTCCCCGCCTATCTCAGGCAAAAGGAGAATATCGAGAAACAGTTTGGTGCGCTGCTCAAGCAGCTGCCGGGCAAGTCGGAAATGGACGCGCTGCTGACTGACATCAACCAGGCCGGTCTTGGCCGCGGGCTGCAGTTCGAATTATTCAAACCCG
Organism: Burkholderiales bacterium; assembly: GCA_019746155.1. GTDB lineage: Bacteria > Pseudomonadota > Gammaproteobacteria > Burkholderiales > SG8-41 > CAKKQX01. The sequence goes on along the minus strand of JAIESJ010000187.1, from coordinate 3,570 downwards.
CACCGCAGGAAATAATGCGGGATTTCTATGCCGAACTGCCGATCACGATCAAAGTTACCGGCAGTTATCACGACATCGGCGCCTTCGCAAGCGACATCGGCAAGCTCTCGCGCATCGTCACGCTGAATGATATCGGCCTGACCGGCAGCAAGGAGGGTCCGCTTGTCATGGATGCAACCGCCAAGACTTTCCGCTACCTCGACGAAGACGAAATCGCCCAGCAGAAGAAGGCGGCTGCCAAGAGCAAGCCCGCGGCAGGCGCGGCGAAGAAATAATGCACAAAACACTTTTCACTTTGCTTGGATGCCTGGCGCTTGCCGCTTGCGGCGGCGAGCAGCATTCCGACTTGAAACAGTTTGTCAGGGACTCCGACAACCTGCCGCGCGGCCGCATTCCGCCGTTGCCCGAGGTCAAGCCTTACGAACCGTTCACCTATGACGCTTTCAACCTCGCGGATCCATTCAAGCCGCGCAAAATTACGCCGCCAAAGACTGCTGCCGGGGATGGCCTTCAGCCTGATTTCAACCGCCCCCGCGAACCGCTCGAAGCCTATCCGCTCGAAACCCTCAAGATGGTCGGCACGCTGCAGCGGAAAAAAGACATTTACGCGCTGGTCAAGACGCCGGACAACAACCTGTTCCGCGTCAAGGCCGGCCACTACCTGGGCCAGAACTTCGGACGCATCATCGCCATTTCGGAATCCAGCATCAAGCTCAAGGAAATTGTTCAGGACGGCAGCGGCGGCTGGGAAGAGAAGGAGCAGACAATGCTGCTGCAGGATGAACAGGAGACCAAAAAATGAAGCTTTCAGCCAATCTGACTACTTACGCCCAGCGCGCGGTAATCGCATTGATTCTGGCGCTGACGAACAGCATTGCGTCGGCACAGTCGGCCAACAGTATCGAAGCGATCAACGTTTCCTCGCAGCAGGGGGGCAAAATCATCGTCAGGGTGACGCTGAAAAACGCGCCCGCCAACCCGCCCGCCGGCTTCACGATCAACAACCCGCCGCGCATCGCTTTCGATTTCCCGAACACCAGTAACGCGCTGGGCCGCAGCCAGCAGGACATCAACGAAGGCGATCTGCGCAAAATCAACGTGGTGCAGTCCGGTGACCGCACCCGCATGGTGCTGGAACTCGCAAAAAGCGCCACTTACGACACCCGGATCGACGGCAAGTCGCTGCTGATCACCCTCCAGGGAACCGCCACCGCGGCCACCACCGGCATCACCCAGCACTTTGCCGAGGCGCGCCCCGGCGACCAGAAACACAGCCTGCGCGACATCGACTTCCGCCGCGGCAGCGGCGGGGAGGGCCGCATCCTGGTTGACCTGTCGGACAATGCAGTGGGCATCGACGTCAGGCAGCAGGGCCAGCAGATCATAATCGATTTCATCAATACCGCGCTGCCAAAAAACCTCGAACGCCGGCTCGATGTCATTGATTTCGGCACCCCGGTACAGACCATCGAGGCGTTCACGCAAGCCGGCAATGCGCGCATCGTGATCGAACCCAAGGGCAGCTGGGAGCACTCGGCCTATCAGACCGACACCCGCTTCATTATCGAGGTCAAGCGGCTCGTCGAAGACCCGAACAAGCTGGTTCAGGGCACCCGTGCGGGCTACAGCGGCGAGAAACTCTCGCTCAATTTCCAGAATGTCGAAGTGCGCGCGGTGCTCCAGGTCATTGCGGATTTCACGGGCCTCAACATCATCACCAGCGACACCGTGAGCGGCAACCTGACGCTGCGCCTGAAGGACGTGCCATGGGACCAGGCGCTCGACATCATTCTGCAAAGCAAGGGTCTCGACATGCGCAAAAACGGCAACGTGGTCTGGATTGCGCCGCGCGACGAGCTGGCGACCCGGGAAAAGCTCGCGCTCGAAGCCCAGCAGCAGATCGCCGACCTGGAGCCGACGCGCACCGAAAGCTTCCAGCTCAATTACCAGAAAGCCGGCGCGTTCCAGAAAATCCTGGCCGACGACAAGCAGCGCATCCTGTCCAAGCGTGGCAGCGCGGTCGTAGACGCCCGCACCAACACCATTTTTGTGCAAGACACGCCGACGCGGCTTGAGGAAGTCAGGAAACTCATCCGCAAGATCGACGTGCCGGTGCGCCAGGTAATGATAGAGTCGCGCATCGTCGAGGCTTCGGACACGTTCAGCCGCAACCTGGGGGTGCGGCTCGGCTATAACGACACCAGCGGCAGAGGGGATAGCATTGGCTCGGCGAACAGCCCCGTGCGCGGGCTGATCGGCGGCAGCCTCAATAGCACGGGCTTCCGGACCGGCCAGAGCGCCACTACGCCGACCTTTCCCGGCGACACCCTTGGCGTGAACCTGCCGGCGCCCAGCATCGCCGGCGCCGCCTCGGGCGTGTTCTCTTTCCTGCTGTTCAACGACAGGGCCACGCGCTTTCTGAATCTGGAGCTCTCCGCGCTGCAGGCTGACGGCAAGGGCAAGATCATCTCGAGCCCGCGCGTCATCACGGCCGACCAGGTCGAGGCCGTCATTGAACAGGGCACGGAAATCCCCTATCAGCAGGCGACATCGAGCGGCGCGACCAGCGTTTCATTCAAGAAAGCGACGCTTTCGCTCAAGGTCAAGCCGCAGATCACGCCGGACGACAATGTGATCATGAGCCTGAACGTGCACAAGGACAGCGTTGGTCAGACCACCACCGCCGGTCCCTCGATCGACACCAAGCAGATCACGACCGAGGTGCTGGTCGAAAACGGCGGCACAGTGGTGATCGGCGGTATCTACACGCAGGACGAGCGCTCGACCACCAACAAGGTTCCGGTGCTGGGCGACCTGCCGTACGTCGGCTTCCTGTTCAAACAAAACATCAGGGTGGACGACCGGCGCGAATTGCTGATCTTCATCACCCCGAAAATCATCAAGGACAACATGACTTTGCGCCAATAATGCGTCCGGTTCACATAAAGGCGGCGGTTTCGCCGCCTTTTTTATTCCATAAGACGCCCGTGCGGCACGGCCGTTATGTCATCGGCGGCGATTCCGTTAGAATCGTCACATGAACAAGCCTGTCCATAATTGCCCGCGCCCCGACGGCCTGCCGGAAAATATTTTTCTGGTCGGGCTGATGGGCGCAGGCAAGACCTCAGTCGGCAAGATTCTGGCCAGGCGCCTGAACAAGACGTTTTACGATTCCGACCATGAAATCGAACGCGGCACCGGCGTCAGGATTCCGCTGATTTTCGAAATAGAAGGCGAAAGCGGCTTTCGCGACCGCGAAAGCAGGCTGCTCGCCGAACTGGTCCAGCGCAGGAACATCGTGCTGGCAACCGGCGGGGGCGCGGTGCTTTCCGAGCACAACCGCAAGTTGCTCGCCGATCACGGTACAGTCGTTTATCTGCGCGCCACGGTAAACGACTTGTGGCAACGTACCCGCCACGACAAGAACCGGCCCCTGCTGCAGGCCGATGACCCCCTGGCCAAACTGCAGGAGCTGTTCGTGCAGCGCGACCCGCTTTATCGCGAAATCGCCGACGTCATCATCGACACGGGCAGCCAGAGCCTGGGCAGCCTTGCGCACCGACTCGAGCA